>NZ_JCAKMZ010000019.1:0-67303 GCF_059515865.1 Acinetobacter sp. CY73
ATATGATCCTCGCCATATTGCTTCTTCCATTGAGGGAGGAACCATTCAAATACAGCACGACTTAATTTACAGGCTTGTCTGTAAAGAAAACTCTTTTTTTACGCGTCCATCCCATCTTATTAAGGGCCTTTAAAATGACATGATAACCAACGGTATAACCGAATTGTTGTTCAAACAGAGGGACAAGATCTTTCGCCTGAGTAAACGGTGTATTTTTTACGAAGTGCTCAAAGGCTTGAAGATCTCGAATCCTCGAAGGGCGTCCTGCATTTTGAGGTTTAGGCTGTTTGAGCTGACCAGTTTGCTGTTCGAGTAGGATCCAATCATCTAGGGTGGTTCTTGCAATATTAAACAGTTCACACGTTTTGGATTTATGCTGTGATTCTTTATAAAACTGCATGACTTTTTCGCGTAGATCGACAGAATATGTTTTTGGCATGATCCTAAATCTTAGTGTTTTTTCTATTGTAGCTCATATTGGTTTTTTAGCTATAACTATAACGTATGGTCCGATTATAGCGTTCAATATACGTATTCTGTTTTGGTTTACCTGATTGAATATATTCAATATGACGTAGATAAGAGAAATATAGACCAAAGCCCTAATCTGTATTTTCTTCAGTGAGTTCAAAGAGCAGTTCAGCAATTAATACATTGTCATCGTTTGACTTGAACTGATAATGGTAACAAGTTTCACTGATACTAAATGCTCTGCAAGCCAAACGAATGCTAATGGCTGGCATATTAAGCAACTGCCTGTTGTGCCATCCAACGTCGGCAAGATGGCTTCACCCTTGCGTAACAGTGCTACTCATCGCCATCGCTTCCTGAATGATCTCTGTCTTTAAGCGTTCCTCAGTATACATCTTTATTTTCTGTTTCCGGTTCTTTGAGTCTTCATATTAATGGTGTATCCATACCGCCATATTTGGCACGCCATTTATAGAAGGTTCCATTACTTATACCGTATTCACGATAAAGGCTGACTAAAGGTGTGCCAGACTCCGCCTGTTTCAAAATGGACATGATTTGACTATCAGTAAATTTAGATGTTTTCATGCAGAACTTCCTGACTATACTTTAAGAGAACATTCTACTTTTAGGTCTTATTATTTTTTAGGCGGGATTACCTTCCCTTTTTGCCAATACTGGCATTACTTATACCTTTATGTGTCAGATTGATTTTTAACCCGGTAAGATTTGAATACTTTTTAGAAATCTAAAACCCATATTTTCTATCTCCATAAAATATACTTACTTGTTTTAAATTTCCGCATTCATTACAACTCAAATTTACTTAATTTTATTGAAGCTATTTTCTATAGAATTAGAACAGACTGGACTGGTCGGTCGCTATTTGAATAGTATAGCAATCATCTAGGGGCACTGATTGAATGTCTCGTTTATAAATAAACTAAAAGAACAGGTTATTTTGTTTTTCATAATAATAAGTAATGGTTAGTCGATGAAGTCTTGCAGGTTTGACGGATGTTGGCACCAAAACTCAAATTCCGATTGGTGCCAAAATAGAGATTAAAGATGGTGCTCAGATCTTATTATCAAAAAATGAAGGAAGTCGTTTAACAGTAGTAGAAATGGTTGAAGTTTAAAACTAAACTTGAGACAGTTTCGTTAGATCTGAAGAAGGAACTGTTTTTTTTAAACCAAAAGTTTTGTAGCGTAATAAAATCATTTCTGCCCAATTGCGATGTGTCGCAGGTTCTAGCATGGAGCCTTGGCTTTTAAAAACACTTTTAGCTTCTTGCGACAAAATCTGCTGTGCTTCATGAAACTCTTCTGCATTAATCTTAAAAGCGTTATGAATATATTCTACTTGAGACGGGTGAATAGCAGTTTTGGTGTAAATCCCGTTATTCATATCTTGCTCCAACTCATTCATCAGCAATTGGGTATGATCAATATGTTCGCATACAGGTGAACTGAGTTGAAAACCCGCAGGGATAAACAGTCCAGCCAACTGTGAAATCAACATACCGACAGGGGTCTGATAGATGGTTGTGTTTTTTGGACGACGTAGATGTAAACACGATAAAAGGTCGTTACCACCAATTCTCAGACACAATGTTTTATGGAAGTCATATTTGAGGGCTTGATTCAATTCACTGTTATGCCCCATATCGAAAATCTCTTTGGTTTCGAGTGTAGGCATGAGATTGATATTGGCGGGTAAGACGTCCATCCAAGGCTTTAAATCATGTAAGGTAAACTTGGGTAAAATCATACCAGTATAAGTGTGATTTAAATCCCAATCGACAATGTGTTTGGCCATTTCAATATTTCGAGGACGTATAAATATTGCAGGCGCTTTAAAGTTCGGTTGTTCTAAACGTTTTTGTAATAAAATTTTGAGATTGACCATTGCGGTTTGTACATCTCTTTCGTGTACAGCATCCTCTAAACACACCGCAATAGATTTAAGTATTGGAAATTTAGTTCCTTCAGTCACTTCCCATAATTGCTCATGGGTTGCAGGAATGTACATGGTGGCACCAAGTTCAATTGCATGTTGCAGTTGCTTCATTTAAGTCTTCTCTACTTTTTTTATTAGCGTCACTGCATGATAAGGCCCTAATTTGGCACCTAAAATATCTACAGGAATATTTTGTTCTTGGGCAAAATGTAACAATAATTGCACGTGAGGATTGGCGGAATCACGGATTAAAATCTTTTCAGGAACACGTCTAAGCACTGCGCGCGTAGCTTCTGCGATACTGGGTTTAATCAGATTAATATTTTGAATGCTGTAGGTGTCAGAAATCAAAGCAATCGTGTCTAAACAATTTTTTTGTTGCACCAGTCGAATTTGATTATTCCAATCGGCCACATCTGTGCATGGATTCAAATCAATAATCTTTAAAATTTTATCGATGAAAACCACAGAAATATCATACGGACGTAAATGTTGATAGACCAAACAGCTGTGCCAATGTTGAGGGTCATTGCAATTTTTTATGGCTAACTCATGATCAATATCGTCTTTTAAAATCGTACGAGAGGTTAAGCCTGAGATGACAGAACCTAAAATACCAAAGGGAATCAGCCAATCCTCGCAGCTGGCACTTAACCAAGAATAACCGCCTAAATCAGCTAAAGTCACAAGACGAGGAATATCCCAACCAGCATCAAACAATGCCGGATAATGGGCTAAATTTTGGGTAAGTTCTCGGCAAATGGCCCCTTTACCCGTCCAGCCATCCACAAAAACAATATTTTCCGCCCCATGCTGATCCATAATCGCATGTAAGGCTGCAAAGTCGATCCCGCGATCACGAATGATACTAATTCCATAATGGAAACAAGGATGACTTTTTCCAATATAGTGTTTGAGTAATACACCTAAAGGTACACCTGCACGGACGAGGCTGACCAGTACGATAGGCTGATTATCAAATCGGCTAAGCAGTGAATTGCCAATTTTCTGAACGTCGCGGGCCAAGCGTTCCGCACCCTGATCAAAGGCATAATCAAAGTATCGCATCTGCTCTTTTGACGGTGGATGCTCAACACTGATCATTTGGGAATAGTGCTTTTTCCCCGATTGAATTAAATATTCTTTTTCTGCCAATGACGTCGGTTCAATATCATCCACATTCAGTAAAAAAGTCACATCTTGAGGTCGATATGAGCCATGAATACCTAAGGAATTAAGATCGGAAGCATGGGAAGCTTGTTTATCCATGTCCTAAATATCCTTTTGATTGATGATCTTGGATTAAACTTTGCGCTAGAAATTTATCTAATTGGCTGTTTTTCGGCATCCCAAACCAATCGCAACAGGCCAAGAAGCCTGCATCAGACAAGCTGTCGCCCCAACCCAAAATGGCACGTTCACGTTTGGGATCATATTTGTTGATAAAAAATTCAACGGCTTTTTGTTTAGACACAAATTTTGGAATAATCGCTAAGTTATTTCCATTGATATGCACATAACAATGTTCGAGTACTTCCGCAGGTAAGTTATCGACAATTTGAGCTAGAAATAGCGGTTCGGGATCGTTCTGTTTGGCAACGGTATAGATTTTCCCGCCATTTTCTTCCACGGTCCAAGTACGGATCGATCCGAAAGGTTTTGCATAATCGAGCAGGGCATTGGGCAGATCATGCAGTAAGCTATCTAAGTCTGCTGTGGCTTGTTGCTGCAGAGCCAACCAGTCTTGATCAACCTCTTTATTGGCCCCTAAAATGGTTCCACCATGTGAGCAGACTGCACCATGCTGAAAAGGGATATGTACCCGCTCTAAAGCTTCCACCGAGCGTGCTGTCACTGGAATCACTTCCGCGGATTCAAGCAGCCAATTTACAAATATTTGCTGTTTTGGCAGCATGTAAGACAGCGGTTGACCTGCTTTATCTGTGGTGGCAATTTTATGTAAGGGGGTCGGTGTACTTTTACGATTCGTTTGAAAAAGTGTGTCATCTAAGTCAACAAAAATTAACGGCTTAGGATTCATAACTAATAATTTCCAAGTTCTTTATTTGTTTAAAAAGCAGAGGATCAACGCTGTCTTTGGCTGTTTCGATCACTAAAAAGACACGATCAAATAGTTGATGATGTACGTTATAGGCATAGTTGTTAATATTGAGACCATAATTGTCTTTAAATAAACAAATACTTTCAATGGCTTGCCCTTGCATAATTGGAGAGCGGGTGGTTGAGCTGAAATAGACGTCAATCCCCTGTTTCTCTAGTGCTTCCGCCATCAGAAAAGGAATCCAACTAAACTCACCTGAACCTAAGACTAAAACTTTTTCATGCGCTTGAATCGGCTCAATCTGTGACCAAGCCAAGCAATTTAAAAAAGTCGGTTCGCGTCCCCAGTCATTTGGTGCAATAATTTTTTGGCTTTGTTGCAAAGTAGAGCTGACATCCGGCATTTGAACCGCAATATTTTTATTGTTTTCTTGCCATTGCCAGTGACCTTGCAATAATGAAACCACCTCAACCGGTATACCTAAATCATCGGTCACCAAATGCTGTTCAGACCAGTCCACTAAGCTGACTAAAATAATCCGTTCAACCTGTTCAAGCCCTGATTTTTTAAGGCTGAGAATTAAATTTCTAAAGGTTTTACCCGTCGAAATTTCATCATCCACTAAAATAAGTGTTTTTGAATTTAGGATATGTTGATGTTTGGTTGCATCATGACTGGATAAGATAAATTGATCTTGAGCGTGACTATGTTCTTCTAAGAACAAGCCCAATACAGGTAAATGTTCAACGGGATGCCGCGTCGTGGTTAAGAAAATGGCATTTTCTTGAAAGTCTTTTTTCAGTTCACGGTATACCCCAGCACCTAAACCAACGGCAGTTTCAGCCATACCCATCACAGTGACCGGATAGGGAAGATCCTTGGGAATCAGTGCAGCAAGGTCTTGATAGCTTTTCTGCATGACTGAAGGCGCAACAGGAATGTGTTTACCTAAGACTTTTGACACAAATAAAAAAGCGCGTTTAGGATTAATTCGCTCAGCAAAGCTGAGTAAGTCATCCAAGGTCCATTCTGGATGGTGACGATTGACAGTGACGCTAATACGGCCACGACTTAAGTCAGTATGTTTAATCAATGTGAAGAATCCATTTTTATGCTTTGTAGGGTGGTTAGGACTTGAACGACATTCGTCGGCTTGGGATGTTCTAAAATTAATAGTAATTTTTCAGCGATCAACTCGGCGATCAAATTAATACCCGTGTGCTGTGTATAAGCAAAACCACCTGCGGGGCGTGGATTGATTTCTAAAATGTGCCAAAGCCCTTGAGCGTCTTGTTTAAATTGAATATTGATCAGTCCATCACAGTGGAAATGTTCGACCAAAATTTCACAGATGGAATGACAAGGATGCTCGAGATAGCATTCTTGATAAAACTGAAATTTAATGCGAGTCACCAAGGCTAAAATTTTGCCATTGCTACACGCAATATCTACAGAACATTCTTGCCCTTGTAAAAAAGGCATAATCAGATATTCAATAGGCGGCTCTAACTGTGCATAGGCCTCTATAAACTGTTGGGTGTTACAAAGCGTTGTGGTTTGAAACTTTTGAAAATATGAAACGTCATCGCACAATTGTACAAAACCCTCACCATATACGCCGTAGACAGGTTTTGCGCAGATCGCGCCATACTGATTTTGAAATTGATCAATGCTTTGTTTTAATTCGTCAACCTGACTGACTTTTAACGCGGGAATGTTGGGTAAACTTAAGGATTCACAAATCTGTCCAAATAAAAATTTATTATTGATATTGTCATGTGCATCTACGTTTATGGCGCCCGTCACGATCTGAATGTCATGACGTCTAAAGTCTTCACGGTATTGTTCAATAAAGTGACTATGCTTACCACAAAACAGCAGGTCAATTGAATGTACTTTGCACTGTGCTAATAACCATAATCCACTATTTTCAACTGCAGGTTGTTCAAAAAAATGATCAGCACATATTTTAAGTTCAG
This sequence comes from Acinetobacter sp. CY73, assembly GCF_059515865.1. Classification (NCBI taxonomy): domain Bacteria; kingdom Pseudomonadati; phylum Pseudomonadota; class Gammaproteobacteria; order Moraxellales; family Moraxellaceae; genus Acinetobacter; species Acinetobacter sp. CY73. The sequence continues at coordinate 6,473 of NZ_JCAKMZ010000019.1, forward strand.
GGCGCTGTTGGCTGTGTGAGCAAAAAATAGTCAGGTGTTGAGATAAATTTGAGTTTTTTAATAATTGAATAATATCTTTTTGACAAGAATAACTTTCAGCAATCCAAATATTATAGTTCGATTTCACAGTAAATATAATCTCTAATTTCTTTATTAAAAATGATGAATTTATACTGCTATTCTACACACGAAGTATTAATTTTTATGTTATAAATTAGATTATTTTTTAAAAAACAACATGTTTAAAAAGTCAAATAAAAAACGAGTTATGGCTGTGTAGCTGAAGGAATTAGGTTAAAACCAGCGAGTGTTAAACAGAGCATTTCAATATTGTGAGGATGTATACATTCACGTGTTTCGTTTTTTTGGATATTATAAAATTTTAAGAGGATCGTATGGAACTGATTGCAGGTGGGAACATTGCTTTAGCATCTGAAGAGGTAGAAATCTTTATAAAAACGAGCCTTCCTGATCAAATAGAACTTGATTGTACTGCCTATCTTTTGGCAGAAAGTACGCAAAAAGTACGTGGCGATCAGGATATGATTTTCTATGGGCAGACTCACACCCAGAATCAAAGTGTCGTGCTCACGCAGTCTGGTTCGAACAATCCTTATTTGACTAAGTTCAAGATCAATACAGCATTACTTGATCCACAAATTCAAAAAGTCATGTTGTGTGCAACCCTCAGTGAACCGCATAATTTTAGTCGCATTTCTCCTCTTCAGATTGAGCTGTTATCTGCTCATCAAAGCATTGCCAACGCATGGATTCAGACGCAATCTAAAACAGAAAAAGCATTAATTTTGGCAGAAGTGTATAAGCATAATGATAAATGGAAGTTTAGATTTATCGATCAAGGCTTTAATGGTGGACTGAAACCTTTAGCAGAGCATTTTGGGGTGGTCATTGAGCAAAATGCATCGAATGCTTCACCAACACCAACACCAACACCAACACCAACACCAACACCAACACCAACACCAACACCAACACCAACACCGAAACAGTCAAATATCAATTTATCCAAAATCAAATTAGACAAGCATAACTCGACTATTAATTTAACTAAGAAGGGTACAGCTTTTGGCAAAATCTCAGTCAATTTAAACTGGAATAAATCTGAAGCGAAATCTCAATCATTCTTTCAAAAACTGAGCCGTTCCAATTCAATCGATCTCGATTTGGGTGCAATGGTGCAACTCAAAGATGGGCGAATTGATTTGGTTCAACCGTTGGGCAACAGATTTGGAGATTTTGAACGATCACCTTATATTCAATTAGATGCAGATGACCGCACAGGTGCATCCGTGAACGGAGAAAACTTACATATCAATGGCCGTCACTGGGAGCAAATTGAACGTATTGTGATTTATACCTATATCTATGAAGGTGCAGCCAAGTGGGCTGCGACAGATGGGGTTGTTACCATTCGTATTCCAGACCAGCCTGAAATTGAAGTGCGTCTAACAGAGGGCAATCATCTCAATACCTGTGCCATTATCGAACTCAAAAATATCAATGGCACCATTCAAGCCAATCGTGAAGTCCGTTATTTTGAAGGTCAAAAAAACTTGGATGATTTTTATGGTTTCGGGTTTAAATGGAAGAAAGGTTCAAAAGATTGATGATTTAAATATAAATGGGTTAAATATCAATGCTACAAACAACGACCTATTTAAAAAAACTGAACTTAAAAGGCCAAACATTGAAAGGCTAAATATTTAAAGGCTAGACATTTAAAGGCTAAACACTCAAAAGGCTCCACAGTGTAAACCAAGCTATTTTATTCAACAGAGGAAAAACCATGGCAATCTCATTAAGCAAAGGTGGTAATTTATCTTTGAGCAAAACTGACCCAACCCTGAATCAGGTCTTGATTGGTTTAGGTTGGGACACTCGTGCAACCGATGGCGCAGACTTTGACTTAGATGCGTCTGCATTTTTATTGGGCGCAAATGATAAAGTTCGTGGAGAAACAGATTTTATTTTTTATAACCAAACTCGCTCCCCAGAAGGTTCAGTCGAACATATGGGTGATAACCGTACAGGTGAAGGGGATGGTGATGATGAAACAGTTAAAATTAATCTGGCCAAAGTACCTGCTGAAATTCAAAAAATTGCGATTACAGTGACGATTCACGATGCGATCAGTCGTAAACAAAATTTTGGTCAAGTCCAAAATGCCTTTATTCGTGTTGTGAATGATCAGACACAAGTTGAATTGGTGCGTTTTGACTTAAATGAAGACTATTCAACTGAAACAGCCATGATTTTTGGCGAATTGTATCGTCATAACAATGAATGGAAATTTAGAGCTGTGGGTCAAGGCTATCACGGTGGATTAAGTGCGATGTGTCAGCAATATGGAATTAATATCTAAAGGCTAACAGCAGGTGAATTTGTACTGCTTGTGGTCGAAAAGTTGAATCCATTGCGACTCAAAACTGTTGAAGATGCGAACGAATAGCGCATTACACAGTTGAAAAAGCCAATTTCGATCTTATATAGATAAAGACAAGTACAGTTTGGCATGTGGATGACTGATCGCTTGGATTTCATAGGCAATGCCTGACGATCATGTCAGTTCAATGATCGCGCTGCGAATGATCAACGATTGAATTTTTACAGCAATAAGTAACAATTTTTTAATTTTATAAATCAAAGTGTATAAGGAAGCAAAAAAATGGCGATTAATTTATCAAAAGGCGGAAACATTAACCTGTCTAAAACAGCCCCAACCATGAACAAGGTCGATTTAGGTTTAGGTTGGAATCCACGCGCAACAGATGGTAAAGCATTCGACTTAGATGCTGTTGCATTTTTGACGGGTGAAGATGGCAAAGTGCGTCTAGATGGTGAGTTTATTTTCTTTAATCAGAAAGTTTCTCCATGTGGTTCAGTGACGCATAATGGTGATAACCGTACTGGTGATGGTGATGGCGATGATGAAACCATTTCAGTAGATTTGTCTAAAGTTCCTCAAGAAGTGGCTAAAATTGTATTTGCTGTGACCATTCATGAAGGTCAACAAAATGGTCAAAACTTTGGTATGGTCGATCGAGCGTATATCCGTGTGATTAACCAAGATGCCAATGCTGAAGAATTGGCGCGTTTTGATTTGTCTGAAGATGGTAGTACTGAAGTTGCCATGATTTTTGGTGAATTATATCGTCACAATGGCGAATGGAAATTCAAAGCGGTCGGTCAAGGTTTTAATGGTGGTTTAGGTGCTTTAGCCGCAAGTTATGGTGTTGCTGTTTAATCACAGCGGTCTAAATTATAAAAGTACTAAAAGATGCGTCTTTTAGTACTTGAAAGCAATCTCAATCAAATGAATGTTCATGCGATTGTTTTCAAGTACTATAATTGAGAATAATAATGCAGCTCGTTTCTGGACGAAAAATAACACTAAATCAAGCCATTCAAAATGACATAAAATTTGAACTCGCCATTCAGTGGCGTGCTGATTTTGAGGTCGATATTTCAAGCTTTGGCTTGGGTCAACAGGATCGGCTTTATCACAATGACTATATGACGTTTTATAATCAACCTCAGACGTCCAAAGGTGAAGTAAAATTAAATTTAGCGCAGAAAAATTCAGCTTTAAATCGCGCTATCTTTCATTTCGATTTGAGTCAAATTGATCCCAATCTAACCCCAAGATTTGTCATCTGTGCAACAGCTACAGATGCACATTCGACGATGCGCGACCTACAAAATTGCCAAATTGATTTGCAGTCATCAGCTCAGGTATGGGCAACATATGCACTGGATACTTCAAGTTTGCTGCAAGAAAAAGCGTTGATGTTGGTCGAGATTTATTTTAAAAATGATGCTTGGCGCATGGCAGCCATTGGTCAAGGCTTTAACGGTGGATTGCAAGCACTGGTTGAATATTTTGGTGGAGATGTGGTAGAGCCTGCACCAGCCTCATCGGCGGTACCGCCCATTCAAGCCGCAGAAACGACTTCTGTTTCAGCAGCAGGCAGGTCAGGCGTCGATTTAAAGAAAAAAATTGTACTGGATAAAATTCAACAAGCAGCACCACATCTAATGGAGCTGACTCAAAAATCGTTGCTGAGTTTAGAAAAAAATAATCTGCTGAATGTTAAAGCAAGAGTGGCTTTAATTTTAGATTATTCAGGCTCCATGAATAAACAATACCAAAATGGCGATGTGCAACGCATTTTGGATCGAATCATGCCACTTGCAGTCAATTTTGATGATGACGGTTGTTTTGAGTGTTGGGCGTTTGCTGAAAAAGCGCTCAGACTGAGCGATGTGAGTCTAAACAATTTAAATCATTATATTGAGACTGAAAGTGGCGGGCACAAATATTGGAAAGCGGGTGCGCGTTTTAACAATGAGCCTGCTGTTCTAGAGCGTGTACTGACCTATTTTACGCAAGAAAGCTGTTCAGATTTACCTGTCTATGTGGTGTTTATTTCAGACGGGGGAGTCTCAGAAGCAGGAAAGATTAAAAAGATTTTGCAACAAGCATCGGTACACCCGTTATTTTGGCAATTTGTCGGTGTGGGTGGACGTAATTATGGTGTGCTTGAAAAATTAGATCATATGGACGGCAGGCTGGTCGACAACTGCAATTTTTTTGCAGTTGATCAGCTTGATAGCCTATCCGAAGCTGCCTTATATGACCTGTTACTGCAAGAATTTCCACAGTGGCTCACTGCTGCAAAAGCTAAAAATATCTTAAGAGGATAAATTATAAATATGGCTGATTTTACACTGGTGGGTAGCCCAGAACCTTTCTTACATGTCAGCATGCAGCAAGGTGAAGCAATTTATTGTGAATCGAATGCGATGGTCATGTCTGAACAGAATCTTGAAGTTGGTGGTAAATTACGTGGCGGGATTTTTCAAGCCTTTATGCGTAAATTTACCTCGGGCGAATCCTTATTCCAACAACAAATTAAAGCAGTCAAGGGGGCGGGAGAGTGCCTATTATCACCCAATTTGGATGGTGATATGCAGATTCTTGAGGTGGGTCAAAGACAATATATTTTATCTGATGGCTCTTTCGTCGCTGCCACAGAACACACCATGATTAAAGCCAAAGTCCAAAGCAATATTGGCGGTGCATTGTTTGGGGGGACGGGAGGTTTTGTGGTCATGGAAACCAGTGGACAGGGCCAAGTTTGTATTTCAGGCAGTGGCACATTACTTGAACTCGAGATTACACCAGAGCAAGGTGAAGTCACCATCGATAATGGACATGTTGCGGCATGGGATGCATCCTTAAATTACAATATTGGCATACCAAGTTCAGGCAGCGGTTTTGTAGGCAATATTATGAACAGCTTGACCAGTGGCGAAGGATTGGTCATTAAGTTTCGTGGACAGGGTAAAGTCATTGTCTGTTCACGCAATCGTGCGAGTTATTTACAGTGGTTAGCGACAGCTTTAGGTCGCGGCAATTCAAATTCAAACTGAGGGAAATTATCAATGGGCATTAGCTTAGTAAAAGGTCAAAAAATTTCGTTAGAGAAAGGTGATGGTTCATCTTTAACCAAAATATTTATTGGCGCAGGTTGGGATGTCGCAAAAAAAGGCGGTCTTTTTGGCATGTTTAGCGGGGGCGATTCGATCGATCTCGATAGCTCTGCCATTATGTTTGATGAGAACAACAAACCTTTAGACAGTATTTGGTTTGGTCAATTACAGAGTCGTGATGGCAGTATCAAACACTCAGGTGACAATCGTACTGGGGACGGCGATGGTGATGATGAAGTCATCCATGTTGATCTGACGCAAGTTCCGAGCCAAGTTAAATCAATTGTCTTTACCATCAGCAGTTTCCGTGGTCAGACCTTCGAAAAAGTTGAAAATGCGTATTGCCGTGTGGTTGATGCCACCACCAATACTGAAATTGCAAAATACAATCTTTCAGCACAAGGCAATTATACCGCTTTAATTATTGCGAAAGTATATCGCCATAATGGTGCGTGGAAAATGTCAGCACTGGGTGAAACATGTAACGGTAAAACTATTCAAGATATGGTGCCTTCTATTTTACCTAATTTGTAAAGCACTCTAAATGAATTAAAATGGCTTGATAAATCAAATAGATGATTTATCAAGTTTTTGATGAACAAAATATATCTAAGTAGTTTTACTATCTGAAAATTTAATCTAATTTAAGATCATTTTAAAAGATGGGCACGTTTTGGTCACAAAGCTAAATTATTTTACGATAAGAAATAATAAAGTTGCCCGAGATATGTAGGCTGAAAAAATATAAAATATACTTAAAATCAACATAAAAAAGCCCCCATCTTTCGATTGGGGCTTTTTCAGAATCTGGAGCGGGAAAGGAGACTCGAACTCCCGACCCCAACCTTGGCAAGGTTATGCTCTACCAACTGAGCTATTCCCGCGGAGTCTGTACAGTTTTTTAAATGAAAAAACGATACTAAAAAATTTTGAGCGGGAAAGGAGACTCGAACTCCCGACCCCAACCTTGGCAAGGTTATGCTCTACCAACTGAGCTATTCCCGCATGCCGTGTATAATACAGGATGGAAAAATACGGTCAATCACTTTATGTAAAAATTGAGTTTGTTTGAATAAAATAAAAGCATTTTTCATGAAAATAACATGAATTGATCAGTTTTTCATACCTTTAGCTCCAAATGTCACTTCAAAATACAGCAAAGTTCGAAGCTCAACGACCCTATGGAACAAGGTATACTCTTAACATTAAAGGTTTTAAAACTGGAGAAGTGTTGTGACTTTAGAACAACAACTGATTGAACGTTTACAGAGTTTAGCCCCGAACCATTTAGATGTGATCAATGAATCAGCGGGACATGGTGGTTATTTCCCGGGTAAAGAATCCCATTTCAAAGTCACGATTGTCAGTAATGTATTTGAAGGCTTACGTTTGGTACAGCGTCATCAAAAAATTTACGCTGCAGCAGTTGATTTACTTTCTCCAGGTAAAATTCATGCCTTGGCAATCCATGCGTACTTACCTTCTGAATGGACAGGTACAGCTCCAGCAAGCCCTGAATGTGCGCACGCACCAAAACAATAAGAGTCATCTATGGAATTACATCTGATCATTAAAATTGTGCACATGTCGAGTGTGGCACTCTTGATTGTGGCTTTTTTGCTACGTGCTTCAACGCTTCTTTTATCGAAAGAAAATGATGCGCCTTTAGCAAAAGGTCCGAAAGCTTTAATTGGTTTGCAACATTTGTCATTAACCCTGATTGTGCTGACAGGTGTGACTTTACTGATCATGAATGATTTACAAGTTCAACCTTGGTTTTATGCAAAAGTAATCCTGTTTTTAGTGATGATTTCATCTTTGATCAAAGCGTATAAAGCCGATGACCGTATCTTATTGGTACAACGTAAAGCGGGTTTGGTGATCAGTGGTGTGGCTTTGATCGCGATTATTGCATTGGTTATGATCAAGCCTGTATTTAATTCATGAGTAGATATTTATTCGCAACTCGATGGTTTAATTAATTCAATTCAGCATAAAAAATTTTTGATGGGTTTATGTTGATTCGAGTTAGGTTTAATTCAGTAATCAGCACAAGCTACATTGTCAAAAAGAACTGGTCTTTAAACTCAAAGACGAAGTTTATCTGTGTTTGAGTGTTTGAAAATAGATAAGCTCCATGAGTGATGATGAAAGATAAATCTGAGCAAAATAAGCTATTAAGGTTTTGAGCAACAGATCATAAATTGACGAAAGCCTATCAGACGTTGTTCAATGGGACAGAAAAGAAATAAGATCGAGAACGAAATGAAATTTAAATCACTTAAAATGATTCAATTGACTCTGGTTGGGCTCAGTATCGGTTTACTTAGCGCATGTGCAACCACAGTGAAACCGACCTACGTTTCGCCAACCCAATATCAAGGATTGAACTGCGCACAGCTGAGTTCTGAGTTCGATCGTATTCAGCATTATATCGAAACTGGGGTACAAACACCGAAACGGACTGGAATGGGTGTGGGTATTGGTTTAGGTGGTGGATGGGGCAGTCGTGGCGGTTGGGGCATCGGTCCATCTGTTTCAGTGAACATGGGGCAATCATCAAATACCAAAAACACTGAAATATCACGTCTCTATGGTGAGCAAGACGCACTCAGTCAAGCAGCACAATTTAAAAATTGCCCTTATGTGCCAAAGCGTCAAGTTGAAGTGAAAAAATAAGGCATCAGCTGTTTGCATGGTGTCGCATTACCCAGCAAACAGCTTTTTTATGGCAAAATGTTTCAAAGCTAAATTGATCTAAAACAGAGAATTAGGCTTTTAAAATTACGTATTTTGACTTTAAATTCACATTTTCTTCATAATTAAAACTTGTTATCTTTTCCTAAGATCGTTTAATGTGTGCCCCACTCAACGTGGTTTAGATGTTACATGATAGAAAGTTGGCTCTTTATTTTTGCAGTGATTGCAGTACTCTTAGTACCTGGACCAACCAATGCATTATTGGCAAGCGCTGCACATCATCAAGGCATTTTAAAAACATTTTTATTGGTTCCGATGCAATTACTGGGCTATATCTATGCCATCAGTATTTGGGCACTGGTGATTCATTTAACCATGCCGATTTGGCCAAACCTGATTCATGTCTTACATACTATCAGTATGTTGTATGTGCTTTGGTTAGCATTTAAATTGTGGAAAACGGCGAATTTAGAGCAGCACAGTAAAAAAAACACCAGCTTGAGCAAATCTCAACTCTTTAAAGAAACCCTGAAAAATCCAAAGGCACTCTTGTTTGCTGCGGGTATATTTCCAGTCTGGACGTGGGACTCATTTCAAAACTATTTCTTTGTTTTAGGTGTGTTTATTGTTTGTCTTTTGCCATGTGCATTGTTTTGGACGTACTTAGGAAAACGAATTTTATCGGGTGGAATGATTACTGCCGATCGATTATATAAAGGATCGGCAATGCTACTTATGCTCAGTATGTTACCTGTCTTTGTGGGCTTCTTTCGCTATTAATTTTTGAGGCTGATTTCGAGCACTCTTATTCAATATAGTCTTTAAGCATTCAAATCTTTGTTCGGAAAAAATTTGTGGCGAATAAACCCGATTACACCCGGTAATACGCTTAAAATGATGATCCCGAAAATCAAATAAGTGAAATTATCTTTGATGATCGGCATGTTGCCAAATAAATAGCCGAGTGTAATGAAAGAACCAATCCAGCAAAATGCACCGATCACGTTATAGCTGAGAAAATATTTATAATTCATGCTACTTGCACCCGCTACAAACGGTGCAAAGGTGCGCGCAAAGGGCACGAAGCGTGCAAAAATAATGGTTTTTCCACCATGCTTGTCGAAGAATTTTTGTGTATACACCAAATGTTTTTTATTAATAAATTTGGATTCGATCTCAAACACACGCGGACCAATATATTTACCGATATGATAATTCAGCGTGTCGCCTAATACGGCTGCAATAAATAGTAATATACCCAAAACCCAAGGATTCATTGCACCTGTTGACGCCGCCAAAGCACCAGCAGCAAACAATAAACTGTCACCGGGTAAAAATGGCATCACCACTAAACCTGTTTCTACAAAAATAATCAGGAATAAAATTCCGTAAATCCAAACGCCGTAATTTGTTATAAATTCAAGTAGATGGTCATCTACATGCAAAATAAAATCAATTAATTCCATAAGGTAAAAACTGTACAAAAGTGTGCGGAAATCCTAGCAGTCATCTTCTACAAAGTCAGTATCAAATTGATTTAATTTCCCTCTGCACAAGGAAATCTAAAATGATTTAATCATTTCGAATTTGGAACGATTTTTATTTATATGTAAATTTATCCTAAAAATAAATCTAATTATTTAGCCACATCGAGTGATGACTCATCAGAATTAAGGAAAAGAAGATGTTAAATCCAAATGTGGCGCTAAATCATCTGGTCAATCAAAATAAAATCAAGGCATTATTAAGTTTAATCGCACGTGTGTTGATGGCTTATATTTTTATTATTGCGGGATGGGGGAAATTGCAGCGTATCAAGCCACTGTAGACTATATGAAAGCGATGGGTGTCCCAAGCGCAATGTTACCGCTAACTATTTTACTTGAGTTGGGTGGTGGTTTGGCATTGTTATTGGGTTTTCAAACACGCTTGGTTGCACTGGGTTTGGCGGTATTTAGTTTGATCACAGCTTTTATCTTTCATTCAGGTGTGGATGATGCGATTAACTTTATGAAAAATATGGCGATTGCAGGTGGATTATTGTCCTTGGTCTTGCGGGGGCGGGGAAATTGAGCGTTGATCATGTTATTGAAAAATAGAATGATTGTTTGTTATTTATGATAACGAAGCGGGTCATTGTGAACCCGCTTTTTTGTTTTAAAAGCATGAAATATGCTGAAAAAAACAACACCGTTGAATCATGTGCGTAATCGATGGAAAAATGTTAGAATAGCGCGCTTATATTCGTTGCCTGCATAGTTGTTTGCCATGACTACCAATACCCAAATTACTGAAGACCGCATCCTGATTTTGGATTTCGGTTCTCAATATAGCCAGCTGATTGCACGTCGTGTACGTGAAGCTGGTGTTTATTCAGAAATGTATGCATTTGATATGTCTGAAGAAGACATTCGTGCATTTAACCCAAACGGGATCATTCTTTCAGGTGGTCCAGAAAGTGTTTATGAAGCTGGTAGTCCACGTGCCCCTGAAGTTGTGTTCAACTTAGGCGTGCCTGTGTTAGGTATTTGCTACGGTCTACAAACCATGTCGCAACAACTTGGTGGTAAAGTAGAGCCGGGTGATGTGCATGAATTTGGTTATGCTGAAGTCGATATTCAAGTTCGTGACAAGCTCATTGGCGACCTTGAAGATACTGCAAACCAACTGAAAGTGTGGATGAGCCACGGTGACAAAGTAACTGCATTGCCTGAAGGCTTTAAAGTGACTGCAAGCACACCAAGTTGCCCATTTGCGATGGTGTCTGACGAAGCTCGTCGTTTCTACGGTATCCAGTTCCATCCAGAAGTAACACACACTGTAAAAGGTGCAGAGTTGTTGTCTAACTTCGTACATGGCATTTGTGGTTGCCGTGCACTGTGGAACTCTGAAAACATTATCGATTTACGTGTTGAACAACTTCGCGCACAAATTGGTGATCAAAAAGTATTACTCGGTCTGTCAGGCGGTGTTGATTCATCTGTCGTGGCTGCGCTTTTACACCGTGCAATTGGCGATCAATTGACTTGTGTATTCGTAGATAACGGTTTACTTCGTTTGAACGAAGGCGAACAAGTGATGGACATGTTTGCCAAAAACATGGGTATCCGCGTGATTCGTGCTGATGCTGAAGAGCGTTTCTTAACTGCACTTGCAGGTGAAGTTGATCCTGAGAAAAAACGTAAAATCATTGGTCGTGAGTTTATCGAAGTATTTGCTGAAGAAGCACGTAAGCTTGATGGCGTAAACTTCCTTGCACAAGGGACGATTTACCCAGACGTCATCGAATCTGCTGCAACTAAAAATGGTAAAGCACATGTGATTAAATCACACCACAACGTGGGTGGTTTACCAGAAGATTTAGCATTTGAATTGGTTGAACCAATCCGTGATTTGTTTAAAGATGAAGTACGTCGTTTAGGTACAACTTTAGGTTTACCATTTGAAATGCTTTACCGTCACCCATTCCCAGGTCCAGGTTTAGGTGTTCGTATTTTGGGTGAAGTGAAGAAAGAATATGCTGACATTCTTCGTCTTGCTGATGACATCTTTATGCAAGAACTTCGTGCAAGTGGTTGGTATGACAAAACTGCGCAAGCATTTGCGGTATTCCAGCCTGTTAAATCGGTTGGTGTAGTGGGTGATGGTCGTCGTTATGCATGGGTGATTGCACTTCGTGCAGTTGAAACGGTTGACTTTATGACCGCTCGTTTTGCACATCTTCCGTATGATCTTGTAGACAAGATCTCTACGCGTATCATGAATGAAATTGCTGACGTTTCTCGTGTTGTTTATGACGTATCATCTAAGCCACCAGCGACAATTGAGTGGGAATAATTTTCTAAAGAAAATTATTTATAAAAAGGACGCTTAGGCGTCCTTTTTTTGTACTATAATCATAAAAATTGATCTGATATTAATAACTTAAATGCTTACTCATTACGATTTGATGTTGCCCTTGCTCAAAATAATGCAAAATAGAAATACGATTTATAGTTTAAGTGAAGCATATGATCGCTTGCTTGATGTTCTAAATTGTACGGAAGAAGAAAAAAATGCAACGATGGATGATGGAAGAAATATAATTTTTTATCGCTTACAGTGGGCTAAAACTTATTTAAAAAAAGCTGGAATTATAGATTATCCAAAAAGAGCACATTTTAAATTATCAAAAATTGGTGAAAGTTTAGATTTAACAAACATAAAAAATATTACACCTAAGTACTTATCTCAATTTGAACCTTTCAGTGAATTTCGAAAAATTAATTCAAAAATTGACAAAGAACAGAAAGTAACTGAGCAAATAATGATTTCGAATGATGAGGAGCTAACACCTCCTGAAATTATTGCGAATCAGTCTAAGTTGCTGAAAGATGATTTGAAGAGTGAATTACTTGATTTAATCAAAACTAAATCTCCAAAATTTTTTGAACAATTGGTTGTCGATTTATTAGTAGTAATGGGATATGGGGGATCTCATCAAGATGCTGCACAAGCCATTGGTAAAACAAGTGATGGTGGTATAGATGGTATTATCAGTGAAGATCGCTTAGGTTTAGATAAAATTTACATTCAAGCAAAGCGTTGGGAAAATACGGTTGGTCGTCCTGATATTCAACAATTTAAGGGTGCGTTAGCAGGTAAAAAAGCTACGAAAGGTATTTTTATGACAACTTCAAAGTTTAGTAAAGAAGCTGAAAATTATGCTGAAGATATGGGAATTGTTTTAATTGATGGCGATAAATTGACATTACTTATGATTGAATTTGGTTTAGGCGTACAAATAGAACGCAGTTTCCATATTTATAAAATCGACCAAGATCGTTTTGATGAAGATAATTTCTAAACCTTTGAATAGATTTCCAAAATGAATTATTTAAATTAGAGGTCTTAAATTCTCTTTAACCTCTCTTACATCTCTTTCCTTTAGAATTGTCCTATTTCTGATATACAGCTTATCGACCTATCGCTAGGTTTAAACATGCCAAAAAGATAGAATGAAAATAATCACAAACGATAAAACGCTAAAAACGTATTTAGTGGAAAGCAATTGAAAGGATGATGTTATGACCAATACGAACTATACAGAGATTTCACATTCGGATGATTGTGAAAAATACGTCAACCAATTTATCCAAGATTTTCCAATCCGATCTGCAGAAATAGGCAAGGGCACCGTTATTAAACGTGCTCTACCGAGTCGTCAAAAACGCCTAATTGGTGCATGGTGTTTTCTAGATCATGCAGGTCCTGTAACTTTCCCACAAGGCGATGGACTGGATGTTGGTCCACATCCACATATCGGTTTGCAAACTTTTACATGGATGATCGAAGGTACAATGCTACATAGTGATAGCCTGGGTACAACCAATCAGTTGATTCGTCCTAAACAAGTCAATCTGATGACTGCGGGGCGTGGTATTTCACATACCGAAGTTGCACCAGATACTGAAACAAAAATGCATGCAGCACAGCTCTGGATAGCATTGCCAGATGACAAACTTAATATCGATCCAAGATTTGATCATTACCCAGAACTGCCAGTCGGTCAAAAAGAGGGGATTGAATACACCGTATTGGTCGGTGAATTTCTTGAGACGACCTCGCCAGTGCAAGTGCATACACCACTTTTAGGCGTAGATTTGACAGCAACAGAACAAGTCACCACACGTTTGAAACTGAATCCTGCATTTGAATATGGTTTTATGGCACTTGAAGGTACAGCAGTGATTCATGGTCATCATTTAGATGCAGATAATTTGGTGGTTTTAGAACCCGGCTTAACGGAAATTGAAGTGACTATTCACGCCGACAGTCGAATTTTGTTGCTAGGTGGTGAACCTTTTGAATCGCCAATTTTACTGTGGTGGAACTTTGTCGGTCGTACCCAAGAAGAGTTAAAAATTGCGCTGGATGATTGGAATAATGCAGATGAACGTTTTGGATCTATTCCATCGTACACGGGTAAACGCTTAGAAGCACCTGCATTTCCAGACAGTATGCGTGCTTCTAAATAATTTAACAGTTAGATAATTAGATATTCCACAACAAACAGCCCATAAGGACAACAACATGGCAATGATCGCAAATGCAAAAGTACACACCCGTGAAGAACATTGGCTCGGTGAAGTGACCAGTGGTAAGCATCAACTCCTCACTGATAAACCTGAATCATTTGGTGGTCAAGACTTAGGTTTGGCGCCGTATGATTTTATCTGTTCAGGTTTAATTTCATGCACCATGATTACTTTACGCATGTACGCACAGCATAAAGGTTTGGATTTGGGTGAGTTTGTTGTTGAAGCTGAGTTTCATGCCAATAAAGAAGGCAAAGAGTGGATTGAACGTCGTTTATCTTTTGTCAATCCATTGTCTGATGAGTTAAAACAAAAAGTACTCGATATCTGCCAAAAGACCCCGGTGACCAAGACGCTACTAAGAAGTGTCGAGATTAATACTACAGTGGTTTAAGGGTTTTCTGTAGATTGTCAAATATGCATTGATTGACTTCATTGTAGGTCTGTGCTGGTACTGCGTTTGCAATTAGGTATTCAATTCACTGTATATAAGAATGACATTTTGTGTAAAGCAGGGTGTCATTTTTTTATGTGGGTGGGCTATATTCAAAGAATAATAAATCCTTTGAGAATGATTGAGGCGAGAATAATGATTACACTGCATCACTTAGAACAATCACGTTCAATGCGAATTATTTGGGCATTGGAAGAGTTAGGCATTGATTATCAAATCAAATATTACAAACGCTTGCCTAACTTTACAGCACCACCTGAATTGTTAGCGGTACATCCTTTAGGTAAATCACCAGTGCTGACGGATGGGGATTTGACCATCGCAGAATCAGCGGTCATTTTGGACTATCTGCAAACCACATACGATACAGAACAAAGATTTAAGCCGTCTAACCTACACGATCAACGACAATATACGTATTGGATGCATTATGCGGAAGGCTCTCTAATGCCTTTATTGGTGATGACCTTAGTCATGTCAAAAGTTCCGAAACAAGCCCCATTTTTAGTGCGTCCTATTGCCAATAAGATTGTAGAAGGGGTGAAAGCAGGATTCATTACCCCTCGTTTGTCGGAACATATTCCTTATTTAGAAAAACATCTTAAAGCTCACACGTATTTTGCCAGCGAGTTTTCTTTTGCGGATATTCAAATGAGTTTTCCTTTAATTGCTATTCAAGATCGCGTGAAAGGGCAATATCCTGAAATTCAAAACTATGTCGAGCGATTGAAGCAAAGACCTGCTTTCCAACGTGCTCAAGCCAAAAATCATGCGGGATGATAAAGGTAAATAGTCTTTGGAAAACTTAATTTTTTTACCCGGTGCATCAGGCAGTGTTGAATTTTGGCAGCCTGTGATTTCTTTATTGTCACCAGACTACGCAAAGCAAATCATTGCGTATCCTGAATTTGGTGGCGTGCCTGCACAAACTGAGATCCAGAATTTTGATGATTTGCAGCAGTATGTGATTCATTCAATCAGACATTTAAGCGATCAACAACCCTGTATTGTGGTTGCTCAATCTATGGGTGGGATTTTTGCAGTCCAAATGGCATTACAACATCCTGAACAGGTCAAAGCTTTGGTGTTGGTCGCCACTTCAGGTGGTATCGATCTATCGCCTTTTCAGGTTGCAGACTGGCGTGAAGATTATCAATTGAATTTTTCAGTGCCTGACTGGTTTGTGAATCATCATATCGCTTTAGATGATCAGTTAGAGAAAATTCAGTGTCCAGTTTTATTAATTTGGGGTAATCAAGATCCTATCAGTCCAGTGAGTGTCGGACGATATTTAAAATCACGATTTAAGCATTCACATTTAGAAGTTGTTGAGGGCGGGCAACATGATGTGGCATTTAAATACGCTGAACAGGTTGCAGATTTGATCAAGGGTTTGATTCATTCTATTGAATAAGCAGACTTAAACATTACTTCAAAAAATCCAATACACTGATTGCTAAATGGTGCTGTTTTTACGCAGTTGAGATGGAGCATAACCATAAAACTGTTTAAAGCGTGCACTGAAGTGACTTGCTGAACTAAAGCCACAGTTTAGAGCGATCTCTGTTAATTCTTTTTGGCTATTGATAATAAAATGATGAGCTCTCTGCAGTCGCTTTTGTAATACATATTGGTGGGGTGGCAAACCTGTAGATTGTTTAAACATATGTGCAAAATGATATTCACTGAGTTCGACTTGCTTGGCTAAATCTGCAATGGTTAACACTAAGTGTAGATTCTGCTCAATCCAATCTTGCAAGCGGATGAGAGCATGTGGTGCAATCCCACCCCTAACACGCGGTAATTTCCATTGCACATTGCTGTAGTTTTGCAACATGTGGTTTAAAAGTAAATTAGAGGCACTGCTCAGCTGAAGTTGATTGCTAGAATCTTGCCAGTCACATTTGAGTAAAAATTGACGATATGCAGCACTAACCAATGCATCTTTAACAAAATTCTGCTCTTCTAAATGAATACGAGAAGGCTCTTTGTCCCAAATTTTAAGTGCGATATCTCGAAGATGTTGATCCGTATAATAAAGATGCACAAAACTAAGTTCCCCACGAATATCCCATGTTGAATCTTGACCTTGAGGCATCAAACAAAATCGGTCAGGTGAGCCCCCATTGCGCCAACCTGTTGTTGTCTTTCGATAACTTTCATACCCGTCTTGTACATATAGGCTTAATGTGTGGTGATTGCTACATACATTCACACGATCATGACGGTTATACCAAGATGCCATTTGCATCCCTGAACCCAGCTTTATCGTATCTAAAAGTTGAGCTTTATGCTGCTGTAATTGTTCAATCGTTTTGTATTTCATTTTAAGAGACAGAACGCTAGGGCTTTAAATTCAGTTTAACGATTTAAAAGATGTTAAACAAAATTTAGCCAAAGAAAAGCGCAAGATTGTGTAAGTGACCGCAAGATTATGTGAGTTTCGAAAGTTAAACATGAGCAGAATAATCACAATAAATCTTGTAGATGAAATAAAAATGAATGCATTTCTATATTTTTCAGTGGTTCTCATTTGGGGAACGACTTGGATTGCAATTTCATTTCAACATGGTGAGTTGAGTCCAGCAGTTGGTGTCTTTTGGCGTTTTATTCTTGCGTCTAGTTTGCTCTTTCTTTTTTTAATGATCACTAATAAATTAAAAACACTAAATCCATGCGATCATCTATTTTGTCTCATTCAAGGTGCATGTGTATTTGGCTTTAACTTTATATGTTTCTATACCGCAATTGCCTATATCAATAGTGGTTTAGAGGCGATTATTTTTTCGATGGCAGTGATATTCAATGCTGTGAATAATCGTATCTTCTTTGGTCAAGCAATCTCTCAATATTTCTATCCATCTGCAATTCTGGGCATCGCAGGCATCATCGCATTATTCTGGCATGACCTTGTATCAACAGCGGTTGATTTGAATACGTTGTGGGGAATAGGACTTTGCCTATTAGGTACGTATGGATTTTCCATTGGCAACATGGTGAGTATTCGACATCAGAAAAAAGGTTTAGATATTTTGACCACCAATGCATTTGGCATGCTCTATGGTGCAATGATTATGGGACTAATTGCATTATTTCTACAACAAGACTTCTTACCGCCAATGTCGAGTACAGGTATTTTTGCACTGTTATATTTGGCTGTGTTTGGTTCTGTGATTGGATTTACTGCGTACTTCGCGCTCATTAGTCGGATCGGTGCGAGTCAAGCAGCTTATACAACCTTACTGTTTCCTTTGGTTGCTTTAACACTTTCGACAATATGGGAGAGTTATCAGTGGCATTTGGGATCAATTTTAGGGGTTATTCTTATTTTGCTCGGTAATTATATTTTATTTGCAAAACCCAAATGGTTATTCAATGCCTTGATTAAGTCTTGAGAAGTAAAATGCTCATTTAAGTTGAGAAAAAAAGAACAATCTTGAAGATTGTTCTTTTTTTGGGTTAACGCTTCACAACGATTGAATCAATACCACTATGTTGCAATGTTTGCTGTGCAATCACAGCTGCTTCTTGTGATTCATAAGGTCCAGAAACAACACGATACCAAGTTTGTCCACCTTCGGTTGTTTTCATCACATCCGCAGAAAGACCATTCAGAATGATTTCCGCACGACGTGCATCGGCACTGTCAGGGTCAGGGAAACTTCTAACCTGTAAGATGAAACTTGCTTTAGCGGGTGTGGTTTCAGTGGGTTCAATCACACTTCCGTCTTCAGCCGTTTCAACAGGTGCTGTAGGCACAGGTGCTTCGACAATAACAGGCGCTGTATCCACGGTTTGATTTTCAGGCACTGCTTTGTCAGGAATAGGCGTCACTTGTTGTTGTGGCAACAGGTCATAAAAACGGTAGTCTTTATTGGTTTCTTCTTGATAATGCGTTGAAGTCACTTCATTGCTACGAGGTTTAACAGGTTCCCATGGTTTCCAGAGCATGAGTGCCACTGCAAAACTTAACACGATTAAAATCAGCACAAGCATACCCAACCATTTTGGAATCAATGGTTTTTTAGGCTTATTGGGTTTTTCAGAAACACCGCGTTGCGTTTTTCCAAACACGAGCAAACCTCTCATATTGTTGATTGGTAAAATGGCAATTTGCTGAGCCATTTCGAATCATTTTTCTGGTTTTAATGTTTTACATGCAAATGGCATATAAATCAGTAAAGCTTCAATCATTGCTTTCATTGGGCTGTACTCAACCGAATATTGGTTGAGCACAGCCGTATTTATTATCTTTGTGTTCTAGCTTTACATACTCTCAGGTGCCGATACACCTAATAAATTCAAGCCATTGTTTAAGACTTGGCGTACATTCACAGAAAGTAATAAACGAGCTTGAGTCAGTTCAGCATCATCACCCAATACTTTGTTTTCGTTATACCAACCGTGGAATAACGCTGCAAGTTCTTTTAAGTAGTTACCCACTTGATGCGGTTCATGGCTATTGGCAGCACGAACAATAATCTCAGGGTAGGCAGCAAGCTTAGCTAAAATCTCAGTTTCTGCTTCTAGATCTAAACGAGATGCAAGCGTACGAGCTTGAACCGCATCGAATTTCACATCAGTTGCAGCCGCTTTTTCTAACATACGGCAAATACGCGCATGTGCATATTGGATGTAATACACCGCATTGTCTTTGCTTTGAGAAACAGCCAGATCTAAGTCAAAATCAATGTGTTGTTCAGACTTACGCATCACATAGTAGAAACGTGCAGCATCATTGCCGACTTCTTTACGAAGGTCACGTAACGTCACAAACTGACCTGAACGAGATGACATTTGAACCATCTCACCGCCACGCCATAAGCTCACAAACTGAACCAAAAGCACCGTCAATTTCTTGGAGTCGTAACCCAAAGCATCGATTGCAGCTTTGACACGCGCGATATAGCCGTGGTGATCAGAACCCCAAATATCAATGATATCGGTATAACCACGTTGTAATTTATTCAAGTGGTAAGCGATATCTGATGCAAAATAAGTGGTTTGTCCATTACGGCGTTTCACGACACGGTCTTTTTCATCGCCAAAATCAGTCGATTTAAACCAAATGTTGCCCTCTTTTTCGTATAAGAAACCACGTTGGTCTAATGTTTGAAGTGCTTCTTCAATCTTGTCTGTCAATGATTCTTCACTGAACCATTGATTGAAGGTCACACCAAATTCACCAAGGTCATCTTTAATATCATCCAGAATGGCTTTCAATGCCGCTTGAAGAAATACACGATAACCTGTGCCAATCAATGCTTGAGAATTGAAAATCAAACCATCAATGTGTTTTTCTTTGTCACCAGATAAAACAACCTTGTTCCCTTCAGCATCCAATTCTTCAGCGAATTGAACATCTGGAGGCACATCTTTATACACATCGGCAACAGGGCGTACATACGCATCGCCTTCTTGATCAATAATGCTTTGTGCGATTTCTTTAACGTAATCACCTTGGTAAGCATTTTTAGGGAAAACTAAAGTTTGACCCGTCAATTCTAAATAACGTAGGTATGTGGATGTTGCAAGGATGTCCATTTGACGACCTGCATCATTGACATAATATTCGCGGTCAACGGTTGCACCTGTTGCTTCAAGCAAGTTGGCTACGGTCATTCCATACGCTGCTCCACGACCATGCCCGACATGAAGGCTAGACGTCGGGTTCGCAGAAACAAATTCAACTTGGATTTTTTTCTCAGCATTGGCAGTTGTGCGACCAAATTGCTCTTTCTGTGCTTGAATTTGATCTAAAACTGCAAAACGTTGATCTGCATTTAAGAAGAAATTGATAAAACCTGGGCCTGCAATTTCGGCCTTGGTAATATCTACAACTTCAGGGAGCGCAGCCAAGATTTTTTCCGCTAAATCACGTGGCTTCATACCCGCAGCTTTAGAGGCAATCATGGCAATATTTGACGCAAAATCGCCGTGGCTTCGGTCTTTGGTACGAGTAAGGTTTCCGCTGTTTTTAAAGTCGGATGGAAGTACCCCTTCAGCTTGAAGAGATTGCACTGCATGATCGAGAGCTGCTTGTATTGCCGTATTCATAATTTATCGAAAAATTAATGTCGCAGAAAAACGATAAATATAGCAAATTTCGCTCGGATTAGCTAAATGCATTTGTACTGAATAAAACTTATCCGTTGATGTTTATGATTACTGCTCAACATTCCAACCAATAATCTGTAAAATAAAGTTTTCAAACTCGAGTTTGAGCTTATTAAAATGTCAGAACAACAACCTAAAATCGTTGGAAATATTCCTAAACTTGCCCCGAAGAATATTGCGTGGGTGTTACCATTATTTTTGTCATGCTTTATGAGTGGTGTGATTTCATTGGTAAATATGTTTTTAAACCTCGGTTTTGTAGAAGGTTTTACTTTTAAGTGGTTGTCAGCATGGATGCTTTCTTGGGCGATTGCTTATCCGGTTGTTTTGGTTGCTTTGCCTCTCATGCGACGTTTAACCGGTGTCTTTGTTCATATGCCGAAATAAAGTCATTTCTCGATGCTAAATTGCCAGACAATAAATTCAAAACTGAATCAATTGAAATCATCAAACGAACTATTTACAGATAAATCGGCTTTCTAAAATCTAAAAATTGCTTACAGAGTCAATATCTAATCTATAAGCAATTTTAGATTGATAGGGGACTTACTCTTTACACGTCACTTGTTTATCAAGTTGATCCGCTTGACCATTGTCAAAGGTATAAAGTTTTGAAGCATTAAAAATTTTGATGGTTTTCGCTTTTTTAATGGCTGTTTTAAAGTTCGGATAATTTTTTAAATTGACCAAATCAAACGGATTGCCATAATTTTTATTGTCTAATAAAAACTGAACCGCACCTGCTTGAGGATCATGCGCTTTTAAGATTTCTTGACCCTCTTTGTTGTGCAAAATAAAGCCGGGACGTTGTGCTGGGTTTTTACAGTTCAGACGTAAAAACAGCATATTGCCATCTTTGGATTTGTTTTGCAGGTTGTAGATCCCTTGTAAATCATTCTCGATATAGACCCACTGTCCTGTTGGCATATTTTGGGTGAGTTTTTCGATTTGTTCCAAAGTGGTTTTACTAATATCGACTACACCTTTTTTATCAATTTCAGGTGTTTTAACTTCTTTATCTCCTAAACCAATCATCGATAAAGCTTTATTACTGACTTTGGATGATGTCTCTGAAATCGTTTGACAGCCTGTGAGGGTGATTGTTGAACCAAAGGCTAAAATAAGGCTTATTTTTTTAAGGGTCATATGCATTGTGAAATCATCTTATAAAAGTTATTGAATGGAATAATTTTTTGAATCTAAAATTTGCATCAAAAATGTCTCATGTGATGATCATTTGAACTGATCTGGTTTTATTCTAAATTATTATAAATTTTAAAACAGTTCAAAATTTCATCAAAACAATCCTTAGCCTAAATTTGTTAAAGACTATTTAAGTCAGGTATCTAAGCTCAATCACATCATTTAAATAAAGCTTAATACATATCGAACTTATCATTTATGAAAATACTGTAAGATTCATTATCAATTTTATAAATGTTAGATTCAGTATAAATAGGTTTAAGCTCTTAGATGAATAAATTCCTGAGGTCTTATTCTAGGCTGAAGCAAGGGCGATTTGCCAAATAATTGAGATTGGAAATGACATCTACAAATTCAACGATTAAGCACCCACTATATACTCCGTATGCTGGTTTTACTTTATTAGAGTTACCTTTACTCAACAAAGGTTCAGCATTTACCGAAGAAGAGCGCTCAAGTTTTAATTTGCACGGTTTGCTTCCGCATGTGATTGAAACCATCGAAGAACAGCACCAACGCTCTTATAAGCAATATAAAGATTTTAATGACGATATTAATAAGCATATTTATCTAAGAAATATCCAAGACACCAATGAAACCTTGTTTTATCACTTAATTGAAAAGCACTTGTCGGAAATGTTACCGATTATTTATACACCAACAGTCGGTGAGGCGTGTCAGCGTTTCTCTGATATTTATCGTCGTCATCGCGGTGTATTTATTTCATATCCTGACCGAGATCATATCGATGACATTTTACAAAATGTGAATAAGAAAAATGTCAAAGTGATTGTGATCACGGATGGCGAACGTATTTTAGGTCTAGGTGACCAAGGTATCGGTGGGATGGGAATCCCAATTGGTAAGTTGTCGTTATATACCTCATGCGGCGGGATTAGTCCTGCGTATACGTTGCCGATTACCATCGATGTGGGAACCAACAATCCACAGTTGCTCAATGATCCGATTTATTTAGGTTGGAATCAGCCACGGATCAGTGGTGATGAATATTATGATTTTGTCGATGCTGTATTGACTGCAATTAAACGTCGTTGGCCAAAAGCCTTGATTCAATTTGAAGATTTTGCACAAAAGAATGCAATGCCTTTACTTCAAAAGTATCGCGATCAATATTGTTGTTTTAATGATGATATTCAGGGAACGGCAGCAGTGTCTGTGGGGAGCTTGATTGCAGCCAGTCGTGCGGCAGGTAAGCAACTTAAAGACCAAAAAGTGGCATTTTTGGGTGCAGGTTCAGCAGGTTGTGGTATTGCAGAACAAATTATTGCTCAAATGGTTGCTGAAGGTTTAACGGATGTGGAAGCGCGTGCGCGTATTTATATGGTGGATCGTTTTGGTTTACTGACAGACAATCAACCCAACTTGCTAGATTTCCAAAGCAAATTGGTACAACGTACGGAATCAGTTGAGGCTTGGGCAAGTAGTGAAGGCATAATTTCACTGTTGGATGTGGTTCAGCATGCTCATCCTACCGTACTGATCGGTGTATCTGGTCAACCCGGTTTATTTACCGAAGAAATTATTCGTACCATGGCAATCCATTGTGAATATCCGATTATATTGCCGTTATCGAATCCAACCTCACAGGTAGAAGCTGTTCCAGCCGATATTATTCAGTGGACAGAGGGGCGTGCTTTAATTGCAACAGGCAGCCCATTCTTACCTGTGAACTATCAGGGCAAAATTTTTAATATTTCTCAGTGTAATAACTCTTATATTTTCCCAGGTATCGGTTTGGGCGTCATTGCCGTAGAAGCAAACCGCGTGACTGAAAATATGTTAATGGCATCCAGTTTGGCTCTGGCTGATTGTTCACCTAAGCTTCACGATATTGAGGCAGATCTGTTGCCTGATTTGGATGATCTTCAAAAAGTATCGAAGATTATTGCATTTAAAGTCGCTAAAGCGGCAATTGCAGATGGTGTGGCATTACCCCTGAGCGATGAATTAATCGAAAAAAGTATCGAAGATAATTTCTGGAAACCCGAATATCGCAACTATAAGCGTATTCCTTTTTAATAATTGCTGGAATTTTCCAGTTTTTTGAAAATTTTATAGATAGGAATCAATCATTTGATTCCTATTTTTTTGGTATAAAAAAATAACAAATTATAATCATCTAGTTTAATCATGCAGGAGTAAAATGCGACAAAATCTATAAAAATAGTATAAGAATATGCTCAATAATATTCATTCCATGCTTGAACATTTGGGGCTAAGCCTACAAAAGCGGGCACTTCATATTCAATTTTCAAATGAAGCACTGAATTCACAAGTCTTTGTGCAACGTATCCAAGGACAGCACTTTATTAATCAGGGCTTAAAAGCCGAAGTGTTGTGTTTATCGACCAATGCACATATTCAATTAAAACAATTCATTGGCTGTCAGGTGGCGATTGATCAAGTCACGGATATGGGAAAGCTGGCACGGACCACAGGTATTGTGACGGGTGTCAGTCAAGGTCAAAGTGATGGGGCATTGACTTTATATAAACTGACCGTCGAAGATGCAACATCTCTATGGCATAAACGCCGTAATAGCCGTGTGTTCATGTCTAAAAGCGTGGTTGATATTACTGAAATTATTTTTCAGGAATGGCAGGCCAAAAGTGCATTATTCAGTGCTGGTCTAAGTTTATCAACTCAAGGTTTGAAAGGGGATTACGATACACGTCCTTTTACCATGCAGGCCAACGAGTCGGATTATGATTTTTTAACCAGACTATGGCGCAGTGAAGGGATCAATTGGTTGGTCGACGAAGCTGAACGTACCGTTCCCTTTTCAGCTAAAGAGATTCAAGCGCAAAGATTAAGGCTGATTGATGACAATAGTCAGTATGAGGCTTTGGATCGTCGAACAGTTCGCTTTCATCGCAGTAATGCGACAGAACGATTTGATACCATTTCAAGTTTTATTGCACAAAGATCCATTCAATCCACCGCAATACAAGTACAACGCTGGCAAGGGGATTTACTCTCGCAAGATCAAGGTGATCTTCAACTCAGTCATCATCAACATAGCGATCAACAAGATAACGAAACCTTGAGTTTAGAACAAGCATGGACGATTAGTCCTGCATGGGTCAGTGATCTGAAAGGCGAAGATCAAGCGACCGCATCGAGTAATGCACAACTGCAAAAACTCAATACCCAGCTCAATCAATATCAAGATTTACAAGCCAAGTATTTTACTGCGATTAGTAGCGTTCGAGATGCCAATGTGGGTTATTGGTTTGATTTTATTGATCATCCAGAAATTGATCAGCATCAAGGTTCTGATCGCCAATTTATTATTTTAGGTAAGCACTTTTTTAATCAGAACAATTTACCTAAAGATATCAATGCACAAATTGAAGCATTGATCGATATGAGTCGTTGGAGTCGCACTAAATCTGATGAGCGTTTATCCAATGAGCTAAGCTTAGTTCGCCGTACGATTCCCATTGTTCCTGACTATGATCCGTTAAAGCACCGACCTGTTGCTTATCCGCAACGTGCCAAAGTAGTGGGACCTGAAGGCGAAACCATCTACGTTGACCAATGGGGGCGAATTAAAGTCCGTTTTGTATTTACACGCACGGATGATCATGGACATGATGGTGGTGCTGGATCGAATGATAACGATACAGACTCGGCGTGGGTGGATGTCCTGACCTCATGGGCAGGTGAGGGCTATGGTTCGCGGTTTCATCCACGTGTGAATGAAATTGTTGTGATTGACTTCTTCGATGGTAATGTGGATCGACCCTTTGTTGTGGGGCGTTTACACGAGGCAGAACGACATCAAACCATGTTCGACGTGAAAGGTCAGCTACCTGACACGAAAAAACTTAGTGGCATACGATCTGCTGAAGTGGGTGGGCAGGGGTTTAACCAATTACGTTTCGATGATACGACGGGACAGATTAGTACTCAGCTTCAAAGCAGTCATGGAAGTAGTCAGTTAAATTTAGGAAACTTAAGCCATCCGAAAGATAAAGAGCAAAGTGATGGGCGCGGAGAAGGATTTGAGCTGAGAACGGATGCCTATGGTGCTGTTCGTGCTGGTAAAGGAATGCTGATTACCACTTATGCTCAGGAAAATGCAATTTCAGATCATTTAGAAGCGACCCAAGCTCAATCATTATTAAGCCAAGGCGAGCAGAGCATGAAAATGCTCAGTGAAATTGCGGTAAAACAGCAGACTGATGCACTTAATGTGATTAGTCGATTGCCTAAATTTATTCAATCCCTAGAAATTAAAGATAAAGTGCAAGCCTTACAATCTACCGTTAGTTTATTTAAAGAAGGCTTAGCGAGCGACCCGCTGAATGCGCTTAAAGATTGTGGTGGGTTTATTCAAGATATTGGTAAATTGGGTGGAAATGCATTAGGGATTATTGATGAATTTAATAGCTATTTTGAAGATGCAAAAGAAGCCGTTGATAACTTAAAAGAATTTATTGATAACGTTCAAGAGCGTGGCTCTGATTCAATTAAAGGAAAATTTGAAAGTATTAAAAACGGTATAAAGGATAATCCTTTTCAAGCGATTCAAGATGTCAGTAAAGCTATTTCCAGTGTTGATGTAAATGCAGAAGATTTTCTCATTTCATGTACTGGATTTGGTGGTGGAAATAAAGGTGTAGATCTTACACCTGCCAAGGCATTAAGTACCTTACAAGGTTTTATGGAGGGGTATACGGAAGGCCTTGAAAGTAGTTCGGATAATAAAAAACAAGAACAAGGTCGATTGTTTCGTCAGGCATTGATGTTATTGGCTTCACCGAATGGGATTGCGTTAACAACGCCTGAGGACATTATCCTTCAAGCTTCACAGGATATTGCAGAGAGTGCTCAAGGTTCAATTAATTTGAGTGCTCAGAAAAATATCGTAGGACATGCACAGGATAAGATTAGTCTATTCGCGGCACAGAAAGGCTTGAGGGCTTTTGCAGCTAAGGGTAAATTGGAACTTCAAGCTCAAGATGATGCTATTGAAGCCATTGCTCGTAAGGTGATCAAGCTTATTTCAACTGAAGATAAGATCGAAATTACCAGTCCTAAAGAAATTGTACTCACTGCGGGTGGCTCACAACTCAAAATTAATGGCAGTGGTGTTTTTAGCACGACAGGTGGGAAGTTTGAGAGTAAGGCGGGACAGCATTTGTTTACGGGTGGAGAGAAAGTAAACATAAGTAATCTTGACTTACCAAAATTAGATAAAAATAAATACAGTATTAGATTTGCTCCTTTTGGTAGCGATATGAATTTTGATCTAATGGGACTGATTGATCAAAAATATAAAATAATTAATAAAAATAGTGGAGAGGAATTAGCTTCGGGAGTAGTTTCAGAATCTAAATTACCAAGAATATATAGTGAAAGCCCTGATGATGTTGAATTAATTATTGGTGAAGAAAATTGGAAAATTGATGTCGAAAAAATTACTTCTATTAGTAATGTAATTAGTGAGTCTGAGGGTGGGATTAATTTATATCCAAAATTTAATGATTCTCAAGAAAGTGATATTTTCATTGAGTCTGAAATGATTGATCTAATAATTAATAATAAGTAGGTTTAGTATGTCAAAATTCATAAAAGCATCTCATGATAAGAATACATTGACGGTTCAATATGTAAGTGATAATGGAAATATATTATTAAGAAGTGGAGGAACAATAGCATGGCGTTTCAATAACCCTGGAAATATGAGACCAAAGTCAAACGGATTATATCCAGGACAGATTGGGGTTGGTGATACTAAAAGTGGAAAATTCGTAATCTTCGAAAGTTATAGTGCTGGAAGAAATGAAAAAAAAGCATTATTAAGACGAAAATATAATGAATATTCATTAAAAGAAGCTATATATATTTATGCTCCTCCAAATGAAAATAATACCGAAGCATATATAGAATTTCTTGTAAAAAAAACTTCTATTCAAAGAAGTACCAAACTTTCATCACTAAATGATAATCAGCTTGATAAGCTAATGGATGCGATGCAAGAAAAGGAAGGATTTAATGGTAACCTAAATACAAGGAAAGAAAATTGGGTTTATACTACGGCTGTTAGTGTTTCTGACGGCTCGAAGCCATTGAGTGATCAGAAAATAACTGCAACGATAAACGGCAAAAAAAAAGAGTTGAGTACAAATAGTAGTGGAAATTTACCTCTACTTCTACATTCTAAGTCTGGAGAAAAAATTATTTTTTCAACAGTAATGGATGGTGTAGAAAAAGTTATTGGCGAAGTTGTAACGTCATTAGAGTCACAAGCTGTGCATTTAATTAATACTACAGTCAAGTATTCAGCAAAATTAATGCCACAAAATGGAATAGTAAAGTCAGATAATAAAAAAATCGAATATAAAGTAGTAAGTGGAGATAATCTCACTAAAATTGCGAAAAGATTTCGTGTTACTGCACATCAAATTCAAGAATGGAATTATTTAGATAATCTAAATCATATTTTTGCAGGACAAATCCTAACTATTGGTGGATATGCAACTAAGAAGTTATCAGCTAATTCAAGTTTAAAAATAAAAGTATATCAAGTTAAACCCAATGATTCAGTATTTAAAATATGTAAATTATTTAAAATTTCTGAAAAAGAGTTTTTAGAGTTAAATCCTCAAATTAAAGATAAGAGCCTAATAAGAGTAG
The DNA here is from genome assembly GCF_059515865.1 of Acinetobacter sp. CY73. Lineage (NCBI taxonomy): Bacteria > Pseudomonadati > Pseudomonadota > Gammaproteobacteria > Moraxellales > Moraxellaceae > Acinetobacter > Acinetobacter sp. CY73. Next base: position 35,204 of record NZ_JCAKMZ010000019.1, read on the forward strand.
GTGATAACGTAAAAATTCCAAATAAAAATATTTCAAGTGTTTCTCCATCAGCTAATAGTTCTAGGGAAACTTCTAATAGTTTAGTTGAGAGCACTAGAAGTAAAGCGGGTTCAGGTGAAGGATTAGCCATTATTCCCTTAAATAATAAAGAAGCTCCTTGGATGGCAATAGTATTGAGAGAGTTACAACAATGGTATGGTAAAAAGGAAGGTACTATAACAAAAACTGATAACTATCATAAATTAGTTGGTTGGGGTGGCATAAAAACTCTTGTGGGAACTGATCAGGCATGGTGTGCATCTTTCGCAAACTACTGTCTTCAAGAAGCAAAATATACGAAGTCAAAAGATACTGTGAGTGCTTTAAGTTTTAGACGAGATACTCAAAATTTTGTAAAAATTGATAAACCTATCTTTGGTGCATTAGCAACGATACCTACTTTTAAGGGTGCTTCGTTGGAGGCTACTAGTGGTGCTGGACATGTTGCTTTTGTGTATAGTTTGGACAAAACAGATGGAAGATTTCTTATGATAGGAGGTAATCAAGATGATCAAATTACCATTGTTGACAGAAAAATTTCATCTTTTCGATTCTATGTCCCAAGAGCTTATCATGAATATGCAAAGACACAGAAACTTGAGAAAAAAATGTCAGTAGATGAAGTATATAAACTCTTGGGATTAAAAACGGTTAAGACCGGAAACGGAACGAGATAAATATGTTATTCATTATTTCTAAAATTAGAATGCTGGTTATTGGTTTTATGGTATTTACTCAAGCTTGTTCAGTGGAGTCAAATAGTACGGAAGTCAATAAACTTCAGATACAAGATAAGAAAGATGAGGCTTATGAAGATAATAAAATTAGTCTTTATATGGCAGATGCTGAAGATAGTGGACAGATTATTGTAGATAAAAAAAATGCAAAATATTTTAGAAAAATTTTAAAAAATGAATCGGATAAGCGTTATTTAGTTCAGGATTTCTATATATCTGGTCATAAATTAACAAGCCCATATTGGCTGATTGATGGTCAAAAAAATTATGTATTTAATGAAAGCAATCATAATGGCTATTATCCTAGAGAAGGAGAGCGTACTTTATGGTATGAATCAGGTAACAAGATGGCCGTGACTAATTATGCAAATAAGACTGAAAATGGTTTATGGGAGTCTTGGTATGAAAATGGAAATTTAAAAGATAAAATCATTTACAAACATGGTGAACTTGATGGGGTAGTCAGAAATTGGAATAGTGATGGGATATTAGTAGGAGAGTGTGTCTACATTTTAGGGAAAGAAAATGGTCGGTGTTATGAAAAATATACAATGAATCCTGACATTTTTATTTATGATGGTAATTACAGAAATGGTCAAAAAGTTGGTCTTTGGAAAGAGTGGGATTTAGAGGGTAACTTAACAAATTTTGAAAAATTTAATTGAGAAATATCTTATGAAAAAATTAATGTTATTTATTCTTTTATTGTTTTGTTTTCAAGTTAATGCGGCATCAAAATATGAGTTTTATGGGAAAATTAAATTAACAAGCATCATTGATGAAAATAATAAAAAAATTAAATATGATGTTATTTATTTAAGTAAACCTGAGAATATTTATATTTATAGTGATGATGAAAGCTTCCATAATGTAAAAAAAATACAATTAAATTATATGGGGAATAAATTAAAAATAAAATATGATAAATCTGCAATTGTATATTGTAAAAATCTTCATTCAGCTGATTCTATGTATCACTTTACTGAAGTTCTATGTATTGTTGATAAAATAAAATATAGATAAGCCGACTCTCGTCGGCTCCATTCTTAACCTTCCAAAACCTGCCCCAACAAATCTTCACTCGGCGCAAAGTAATACGCACCATCGACTGCTGTAACAAAGTGCAGTAAACGGTCATGAATACCATCACCGCTGGTACCAAACATACGCAACAGCATTTGATCAATACGGCTTAAATCTTTGGTATAAGCAATAAAAAACAGACCTTGTTCACCTTTACCATCACCATAAGGCAGCGAGTGACGTAGAATTTCTAACTCTTCACCCTCTTCATCTTCAACCACGGTACGTGCAACATGAGCATTTTCAGGCTTCACGTCATCATCTAGTTCAATACTTTCAAGTTTGGTACGACCAATCACTTGTTCTTGAGTATCAACTTTGAGACGTTTCCAACTCTCTAAATTATGCACGTAGCGCTGAGCAAAAACAAAAGAACCATCGGTAAAAATTCCTGCCTCTTCACCTAATAGCGCTGTTTCACCGCGATCATCTGGGAATTGCGGGTTTTCAGTACCATCAATGAAGCCAGTCAAATCACGACCATCCAAATAGCGGAAGCATACACGCTCATCGAGAACTTCAACTTGATCTTGAATGCCATCAAAAAAAGCTTGGCTAAGTGCAAAACAAATATCACTACGTGCAGAAGCGATATGAATCAGTACATCTGCAGGCACAACAGGCATTTCAAATGAGCCATGAATTGGATCTAATTGTTTAAATCCTTGAGGGGTTTGATTGTACAAACGAGACCACAGCTCAGGGCCAAACGCGACAGCGGTTTTGATCTCAGCATCAGGATGTTGGGTGATTAAACGGTCGCGTGTCGTGAATAAATGTTCAAGCTTTTCTTTTAAACCATCAATAGACAGATCTTTTAAACGTATCACGATAAAACGAGCATGATTAGACGGTAATGGTAAAATTACAGATTGGGCTGTCATTGAACGATGGCTCCTCGATTATTTTCTTTGCTATCACTTATTGTGCATCAAGCATCTTGACCTTAATAGGGAAATCTATAGATTTTTTAAATTAAATGGGCCAGGTAACCGAGTCAAATCGGTTTATAATTTGAAGCTCTACTCAAAACTGATTTAAACAATGTCTTACCAAATGTGGTTTGCCTACATGCTTGCATGTTGGGTCATTAGTATATCTCCTGGAGCGGGTGCGATTGCATCAATGTCTAGTGGTTTAAACTATGGGTTTAAACGTGGCTACTGGAATGCTATCGGTTTACAACTGGCATTGGTGGTTCAGATTGGTATTGTTGCTGCAGGGGCGGGGGTGTTACTTGCAACTTCGCCATGGGCATTTTTAGCCATAAAATGGTTCGGTGTCTGCTACTTATTATATTTGGCTTATGTACAGTGGAAAGCGCCTGTTCAAACCATTGAAATTGCTGTCGATGCGAAACAAAAATCTATTCCAAAACTGGTGATGTACGGCTTTTTAGTGAATATGAGTAATCCAAAGGCAATTGTTTTTCTATTGGCGGTATTGCCTCAATTTTTAGATTTATCCCAACCGCAGTGGCCTCAATATCTCATTATGGGGATGACCATGATTACGATTGATTTGATTGTCATGGCAGGCTATACAGGTTTAGCGGCTAAAGTTTTAAGATTGTTAAAATCTCCGAAACAGCAAAAATATCTCAATCGAACTTTTGCAGTTTTGTTTGCGGGCGCAGCAAGTTTACTCAGTTTGGTACATCAATAATTTTATATTTTCTAGAGTTAAAAATTTAACCCAACCACACATCTAGAAGGTGGAGCGACATGAATTATTTAGAATTTTATCTTTATGTGGTCAGTGTCGTGATTATGATTGCCACACCAGGGCCAGTGATGATCTTGGTAGCCAGTGCTGGAATTAAAGGCGGCTATCGCAAAGCTTTAGAGACCATTCTAGGAACGAATTTAGCCTCATTAATACTCATTGCTTTATCGATTCTGATTTTAAAAGGCATGTTGAGTATTAATGAAAACTTATTCCTCGTGATTAAGATTTTAGGTTGTATTTATATTGGCTATTTAGGATTTGAAATTCTCAAAGAGGTTCGACTCTCAAAAGATCAAGCAATAGAAACATTAAAGCCCATTGATGGTGGTCTTCAAAAAGGTTTCTTAGTCGGTATTTCCAACCCGAAAGATATCATTTTCTTTTCTTCATTCTTTCCACAATTTATTGGTGTTCATCCAGATCTGAATGTTAGTTTATTGATTCTTGTCGTGGCGTGGATTGTTCTTGATTTTTTAACGTTGTCAGTGGTTTATCTGGGTTTTAATCAACTCTCAAAAAGTCAGCATTATCCAAAGGTTTTAGCATTGTGTGGCTTGATTCTGGTCTTGATTGCTGCATATGGATTATATATTTCATGGATGTATAGGAGTTAATTATGCAGCATAATGCATATCAATTCTGATATTGAAACAGAGTGTCATCACTTCAGTTGAAACAATAGGCTTCTTGTGTAAATCAAATTTTAATCACTATTCAATTCATACTGGAAGTTGCCTCTCCTTTTAAAGGAGAGGGTTAGGGGAAAGGATTTATATTAAAAATGCTCATGATCCTAAGCTTATCGCAAAAGCAGAAGGCGCTTTTTCAATCTTAATTTCATGGTCTAATTTTGTACAGTTTTCGACTTTTGCAAGAGATCTAATCTGTTTTATTTAAAATTACAGGATTTTATTTTGCATTTTCTTCAACATAATTTTTTAAATGATTTGCCATTTCCCACTGCGATCCTAAAAAACGATATAAAGATTCAGTTTCTTGTGGAGTGGCATTTTTAATAAAACTTTTATCGCTTAAATCAACTTCAATTGAGCGTTTAAACACGGTTGAGTTTTTAGATTTTTCAATAAACTCATATTTGAGGCGTGCGAAGATAGGGGCTTTGGCCGCAAAAGTGTCTATACCTGAAATGACAAAGAGCTTATTGGGAATATATTCTTCGACAGTAAGCTCCTTGGTCCAATTGGGAATCCCTGGGATTGGACTTGCAATGGTTTCTTTGAATTTGGCTCCTTTTTTTACGTCAACTTTCGCAGGTGAGATGGCTTGTGTTACACCTTTATTTATCTGAGGCCATGCTGTGACATTGGTTAGGGTGTTGAATACTTCAGCGATGGGACGCTCAATGATCACAGTCGCAGAACCGCCCGATGGGTATTTAATCAATTTTAAATCGGAGTTTAATTTTTTTGCTTTTACTTCGGCTGCACATGTTAGTGGCAGAAGTAATGAACATAAAAGGGATGCAGCAAGTAGTTTTTTCATGTTTTAACGCTCAATATGACTTCAGTATCAAGATAAAAATTGCAGTATTATTTTTCTAGTTGCCAAGTGTAATGACGGATTTTATAAGCGAGTGGCGTTATTTTATTTTTAGATGAATTTTTTGTAAAATTAAATGCTTATAGCCTAATTCATGGGCTGTTTTTGCAAGATTCTTTTATTTGAAAAACATTATCCTACAAAAAGCACTGTAAATTTTTTGTTGTTGGATATGACATTACTTTTTAAACTTTTGAACGATAAAAATGACAGCAAACAAAATCGACATGGTGAGTACGATGCTCAAGCCAGTCGCAATGTTCAGTCCTGCACTTGACCATAAACCAATCGTAATACCCAGTTGAGCCACGATAAACGCCATCAAAACCATCTGCTTTGGAGAGTGAGCAAGTAAGCGTGCCGTCAAAGCAGGAATGACCAATAAAGCCCCCATCAGCAAAGAACCGACAGCGCGTAAGGCCAATACAGTAAAGAGCGCAAGCAGGATCATGAAGATCAAACGTTGCCACTTTGCATTTACGCCTTCACTGATGGCAATATCAGGGTCGATCGCAATTTGAATCTGCGCTTTCCAGTTTTTATACAGAACCACTAAAGCAATGATGATGACCAATGCAAAAACGGGTAAGTCTGACCAAGAGATAGTGAGTAAGTCACCAAACAAATAACTTAGTAATTCAGGTCTTAATGCAGGCAAATGCTGAATGAGCAATAAGCCTGAGCAGAGTAGGGTTGCTGAACATAATGCCAGTAAAGCATCATTGGGCAAACGAGGATCATGCAATATCCAGAGCACGCCCACCAAAAGTAAAGCTGTAAATGTCACACCCACCCAGAGGGGGAGGGTAAGAATCCCTGCAATGGCGACACCCAATAATGTTCCATGTGCCATGGTATCTGCAAAAAACGACATACGACGCCAAAGCATTAAACAGCCCAATGGCGCAGTCAAAAAAACCAAAAGTGTCCCCATGATCCATGCTGGTAATAGGAGTTGTAACCATTCCATCATGATCTAGACTTCCGGTTCAGGGTGAATGTGTGGACGGAGATCATGTTGGCAAGGTGTAGCAGAGTCTCCATGACCACAGTGATCGTGGTGATGTTGATAAAAGACACGGTTTGTGCCAAAGATCGCCTGATATTCAGGATGGTTTTGTATCGAGTCTGGCAGACCGCTACAACAGATGTGCTTATTTAAACAGATTACGCATTGCGTACCTTGCATCACCCATTGTAAGTCGTGAGAGACAATCAAAATCGAGCAACCATAACGCTCAGGTAGGCTACGCACATAGTCATAAAGTTCAGCTTCAGACTGAATGTCCAAGCCTTGCATTGGCTCGTCAAGGACCAATAGATCAGGCTGGCGCAACAAAGCCCTTGCTAATAGCACGCGTTGACGCTCACCCCCCGAAAGTTGCTGAACCTTTGAATTGTCTAGTTTTGCAATACCTGTATCGCGGATAATTTCAGCTTTAATCGTCGCATCACAATGCTCTAAATCAAGTAAATCTTTGACACGTAAGGGAAGGCTATGTGAGGGATTAAATTTTTGAGGGACGTAGGCCAACTTTAACTGTTTTTTAGTTTTAATTTTTCCAGAATTTGGCTTAACAATACCTAGAATGATTTTAATGAGCGTTGATTTACCTGCACCATTGGGACCAATGAGCGTAATAATTTCTTTCTCAGCAATCGAGAAATCAATATTTTTTAGAATATCACGTTCATCAATTCGAACATTAATTTGATCAAGTTGAATCAATGCAGCTTCATGGCTTACTTCGAGCACTGTTGGCAAATTCCTGAAATTTCAATAATGCTGTGATGCGCTTTAAATTGGTCGGAATCAGCCAATAGATTTAATTGCTGAATCAGACCTGATGCAGACGCTTCTGTGACGGCATGACATTCATTACAAATTAAAAATGCAGCTTGATGTCCCTCACGAGGATGACAGCAGGGGATATAGGCATTGATCGACGTCAAACGGTGAATAAAGCCTTTTTCTAATAAAAAATCGAGTGTACGATACACCGTCGGTGGAGCAGCAGGACGTTCGGTAGAACCTTTGAGTTTCGCCAAAAGATCATAAGCACCGACAGGACCCGATGCATTTAAGATCAGCTCGAGGACTTCCTTACGCAAAGGGGTCAGGCGAGCGCCTGAAGTCGCACAAATGGTTTCAGCTTCAGCGAGGCGAGCTTGAACATTTGGGTGATCATGCACACCGTGTAACGTATCGTGATGCTCGTGCGAACATAAGCTCATTACTGACCTCAAGACATTTTATAATAAAGAAATATAAATAAATCATATCATGAAGCATGATCTACTTACGAACGGCATAGGCAATGGTTGTATTTTGTTATAATATAACATGAAATCTGAATCGGTATATCTCCCAATGCTACGCATTCTTGCATTCTTTTTACTTTCTACATTCGCTCTGACCAGTTGGGCACAAGCGCCCATGGTGGTGTCTACACATCCTATTTATTTGATTGCTAAAGAAATTACGCAAGGTGTAGAAGAGCCAAAATTGTTGTTAGAAAGTCAAACGGGGCATGATGTTCATATGACACCTGCACATCGTAAGATGATTCAGGAGGCTTCATTGGTGATTTGGTTGGGCAAGGCACACGAGGCACCGTTAGCAAATGTGCTCTCTACCCATAAAAGTTCGATTGCTTTATTGGATGCAGGAATTATTCAGACTCTGCCAATGCGAAATGCACGTGGTGTTGCCTTAAAAAATACAGTCGATACCCACGTATGGCTTGATCCGAACAATGCAGTGCGTATTGGTTTTTTCATGGCGGCACTCAGATCTCAGCAGCATCCAGAAAACAAAGCAGTCTATTGGTCGAATGCGCGTCAATTTGCTCAAAAAATGCTTTCAGCATCTCAACAGATTAAATCTCCAGCACGAGCACAACCTTATTGGGCATTGCATGATGCCTATCAGTATTTAGAGCGTCCTTTAAATCTGAAATTTGCAGGCTCACTGACTGAAGACACACATATGGCACCGACTGTGGCGCAGATCAAATACCTAAATGACACTCGACCAAAGCCAAAAATGTGCTTATTGGCTGAAGCAGGTGCAAGTTCAAGTCAGTATAAAAAGCTCGGAAATGTCACTTTTGAAGCAGTTGATGAGAGCTTTAATGCTCAGCAACACTTCGTAAAAGCATGGCAAGATTTGGCTAAAAAAGCACAAAATTGTCTTAGAAATAGTCAAAATTGATTCAGATTTGAACAGAAATTGTATAAATCAACAGCAATCTATATTTTCTTATACCAGACTTAGGTCGGGAAAAGATTGCATGTTCAGGGGTGTAACTCTATAATGCCTGCGATTAAAAATAATCATCAGCTAAACTTGTCAAGCATGAATGCTGTGAGTGAGTAAAAAATGAGCCGAACTAGTCGCTTGATTGACCGACGATTAGCGAAAGCTTTAGTCATCTTGCAAGCATGTATGATACCTGTTTCAGCCTTGATAGCGTGGGTCTTGAAAGACTCGACTGCGGCTTTGAGTGCAGCATTAGGTGCACTCGTATGTTGGCTTGCCAGTTGTTATTTTTCATGGCAGTCGTTCCGAGCTGCAGGTGCAAGAGCTTCGAAACAGGTTCTATCGAACATGTATCGAGGGTTGCTCGGTAAGTTTGCAATAGTGATTGTTGGATTCACTTTGATTTTGATCAATGTTAAACCGTTGTCAGCGGGAGCATTGTTTTGTGGTTTTATACTCGTTCAGACCATGACGTGGGTCGCTCCATTTTGGGCGTCACGACTAGCAAAATGAGTGAAGTCGCAACAAAAATTGAAAAGTTTTTTAGAAGATTAACGAGATATCAAGCAGCACGCGATGTTCGTTAACTCTAATTTAGTATTTGACATTAACCAGGTGTGATTTATGGCTGCTGAAGAACATACCCTTACCTCGTCTGAGTATATTCAGCATCACTTAACGAACATGACCTATGGTAAATCACCAGACGGTACGTGGAAGTTAGCTGAGACTGCTGAAGAAGCGAAAGAGATGGGGTTCACTGCTATTCACTTGGATTCAATGGGTTGGTCAATCGGCCTTGGTATCATTTTCTGCCTATTATTTTGGATGGTAGCGAAAGCTGCAAATGCTGGTATCCCTAGCAAATTCCAAGCGGCAATCGAAATGATTATCGAGTTTGTTGACTCTAGTGTCCGCGACACTTTCCATGGCAAATCACGTTTAATTGCTCCTCTTGCATTAACCATTTTCGTGTGGATTTTCCTCATGAATACAATGGATTTAATCCCAGTTGACTTTATCCCGTATACAGCTCAATTGATCGGTGCACACGTATTTGGTATGGACCCTCACCATGTCTACTTCAAAATCGTTCCAACTACTGACCCTAACGTAACATTAGGTATGGCGTTATCAGTATTTGCGTTAACTATTTTTTATAGTATTCGTGAGAAAGGGCTTGTCGGTTTTGGTGCTGAATTTGCACTCAATCCATTCAATCCAAGTAACCCATTCTTAAAAGCACTTCTAATTCCAGTCAACATTCTTCTTGAATTAGTAACTTTTATTGCGCGTCCAATTTCATTGGCTCTACGACTGTTCGGTAACATGTATGCGGGTGAGTTAATCTTCATTCTTATCGCGTTATTGCCGTTTTGGATTCAATGGGCGTTGTCTGTGCCATGGGCAATCTTCCATATTCTTGTTATCACGTTACAAGCGTTCATCTTCATGATGTTAACGATCGTGTATATGAGTATGGCTAGCGAAAAGCATTAATTAATATTTGCTCGACTGCATAAGGCAGTTGGGCTAAAGTTTTTTTGTTTGATTTAAACTCAACCTTGAGGATATTTTCATGGATTTAGTAGTTGGCTTATCTGCTGTTGCAGCTGCTCTTTTAATCGCGTTTGGTGCTTTAGGTACTGCAATTGGTTTTGGTCTTTTAGGCGGTCGTTTCCTTGAAGCTGTTGCTCGTCAACCAGAATTAGCTCCACAACTTCAAACTCGTATGTTCTTAATCGCGGGTCTTCTTGATGCTGTGCCTATGATCGGTGTTGGTATTGGCTTGTTCATTATCTTTGCTAATCCGTTCATCGGCTTGTTGGGTTAATTCGCTAAATTCCGAAATCAACTATTTGAGGAATTGCAATGAATATTAACCTCACATTGTTTGGCCAAGCGATTGCTTTTGCGATGTTCGTCGCATTTTGCATGAAGTTTGTATGGCCACCGCTAATCAATGCGATTAGTGAGCGTCAGCGTAAAATTGCTGATGGCTTAAATGCTGCTGAAAAAGCGAAAGCAGATCTTGCTGATGCGCAAGCGCAAGTTAAGCAAGAAATTGATGCAGCGAAAGCACAAGCGGCTCAATTGATTGAACAAGCGAACCGTCGTGGGGCGCAATTGGTTGAAGAAGCTCGTACTCAAGCATCTGCTGAAGGTGAGCGTATTCGTCAACAAGCTAAAGAAGCTGTTGATACAGAAATCAATGCTGCTCGCGAAGAATTACGTCAACAAGTCGCTGCTCTTGCAGTAACTGGTGCAGAGAAAATTCTGAACCAGCAAGTTGATGAAGCAGCTCATAATGCCATGCTGACTCAGCTGGCTGCTAAACTTTAAGCGAGGCGATTATGGCTGAATTCTTGACGTTAGCACGCCCATATGCAAAAGCAGCATTTGCTTTCGCTTCTGAGCAAGGTGCAACTGACAATTGGTCAAATGTGTTACAAGTGCTTAGTGCTGCTGTGCAAGATGAAGCATTTTCCGCTTACTTGAGTCGCCCTGAGCTAACTCCTGTAGAGCAGGTGAGTCTTTTTGCAAAAGTTTTAGGTGAAGACCAAACTGCACCAGTGTCAAACTTTTTGACATTGCTTGCTGAAAACAATCGTTTGGCGCTTCTTCCTGAGATTTACACAGAGTACGAACTGCTTAAATCACAAAATAACAACGTTGTTGATGTAGTGATTGAATCTGCATTACCAATGACTTCAGTTCAAGAGCAACTACTGACTCATGCATTAGAAAAACGTTTTAATGCAAAAGTAGATGTGAAAGTTGAAGTGAACCCAGCGTTAATCGCAGGTGTTGTTATTCGTGCAGGCGACCAAGTGATAGATGATTCTGCGCTTAATAAGCTTGAAAAAATGCGGACTCGTCTTCTTGCGTAATTTTGCTTGAAAATAGCAGCGTAATAGAAGACTGAACTTAATTAAAGATTGAGGTATAGCGCAATGCAACAACTGAATCCATCCGAGATCAGTGCGCTCATTAAACAGCGTATCGGCGATCTGGACACCAGCGCGACCGCTAAGAACGAAGGGACCATTGTTATGGTTTCCGACGGTATTGTGCGTATTCACGGCCTAGCAGATGCTATGTACGGTGAAATGATCGAATTCGACGGCGGCTTATACGGTATGGCACTGAACCTAGAACAGGATTCAGTGGGCGTCGTTGTTTTAGGTAACTACTTAAGCCTTCAAGAAGGTCAAAAAGCGCGTTGCACAGGTCGTGTATTAGAAGTTCCGGTTGGTCCAGAACTTTTAGGCCGTGTAGTAGATGCTTTGGGTAACCCAATTGATGGTAAAGGCCCAATTGATGCAAAACTCACTGATGCTGTTGAAAAAGTAGCACCAGGCGTAATTTGGCGTCAATCAGTGGATCAACCTGTACAAACTGGTTATAAATCAGTTGATACAATGATCCCAGTCGGCCGTGGTCAGCGTGAGTTGATCATTGGTGACCGTCAAACTGGTAAAACAGCAATGGCGATCGATGCGATCATCGCTCAGAAAAACTCTGGCATTAAATGTGTATACGTAGCAATTGGTCAAAAACAATCGACTATCGCTAACGTTGTACGCAAGCTAGAAGAAACTGGCGCTATGGCGTATACAACTGTTGTAGCAGCAGCTGCAGCCGATCCAGCAGCAATGTTGTATTTGGCTCCATACTCTGGCTGTACAATGGGCGAATACTTCCGTGACCGTGGTGAAGATGCGTTAATCATTTATGATGACTTGTCTAAACAAGCTGTTGCGTATCGTCAAATTTCATTGCTTTTACGCCGTCCACCAGGTCGTGAAGCGTATCCAGGTGACGTATTCTATCTTCATAGTCGTCTACTTGAACGTGCTTCTCGTGTATCTGCTGACTACGTTGAGAAATTCACTAACGGTGAAGTTAAAGGCCAAACTGGTTCATTAACTGCATTGCCGATTATTGAAACTCAAGCGGGTGACGTATCTGCATTCGTACCAACGAACGTAATTTCGATTACTGATGGTCAGATCTTCCTAGAAACATCATTATTCAACGCAGGTATTCGTCCTGCTGTGAACGCGGGTATCTCTGTATCTCGTGTTGGTGGTTCTGCGCAAACCAAGATCATCAAAAAATTGTCTGGTGGTATCCGTACCGCTTTAGCACAATACCGTGAATTGGCAGCGTTCGCTCAGTTTGCTTCTGATCTTGACGAAGCAACTCGTAAGCAGTTAGAACACGGTCAACGTGTAACTGAATTAATGAAGCAAAAACAATATGCTCCATATTCAATCGCTGACCAAGCTGTTTCAATTTATGCATCTAACGAAGGTTATATGACTGACGTTGAAGTGAAGAAAATTGTAGACTTTGATGCTGCACTTGTTTCTTACTTCCGTTCAGAACATGCTGCGTTAATGCAAAAAATTGACGAGTCTGGTGCTTGGGATAAAGAAATCGAAGCACAATTCAAAGCAGGTATTGAAAGCTTTAAAGCGACTCAAACTTACTAAGTTTCAACTGGTTTGAAATTTAGTGTCGGTTTGGTTCACGGAATCAACCTTCGGAAGCTCGAAAGGGCTTTCGAATATTAGGTTAAGCGTATGGCAAATTTAAAAGAAATTCGCGCCAAAGTAGCTAGTATCAAGAGCACGCAAAAGATTACTCGAGCGATGCAAATGGTAGCAGCTTCTAAGATGCGTCGTGCGCAAGAGCGCATGGCTCAAGGCCGTCCGTATGCCGAAAATATGCACCGTGTAATTGCTCATTTGGTTCAAGCGAATCCTGAATACAAACACCGTTATATGGTTGAACGTCCTGTAAAGCGCGTTGGCTATATTATTGTATCTTCAGATCGTGGCCTTGCTGGTGGTTTGAACATTAACTTGTTCAAGAAAGTGGTCAAACACGTTCAACAGCAACAAGAGCAGTCAATTGAAGTTCAATTTGCTTTAATTGGTCAAAAAGCGGTTTCGTTTTTTAAAAACTACGGCGGTAAAGTTCTTGGTGCAACGACGCAAGTCGGTGATACACCAAGTCTTGAGCAGTTATCTGGTTCTGTACAGGTGATGTTAGACGCTTATGATAAAGGCGAGTTAGATCGTATTTATCTAGTGTCAAATGGCTTTGTCAATGCCATGACTCAAAATCAAAAGATCGAACAACTTGTTCCATTGGCTGCGGCTGATGAGGGCGAGAATCTGAACCGTCAATACGGTTGGGATTACATCTACGAACCTGAAGCTGAAGAGCTTCTAAATGGTTTGTTGGTTCGCTATATCGAGTCTGTGGTGTATCAAGGCGTGATTGAAAACATCGCGTGTGAGCAGTCTGCACGTATGGTTGCTATGAAAGCAGCAACTGACAATGCGGGCGAGATCATTAAGAGCCTACAACTTATTTATAACAAGCTGCGTCAAGCCGCGATTACTCAGGAAATTTCTGAGATCGTTGGTGGTGCCGCTGCCGTTTAACATTATTTTGAATTGAGGAGACAGCAATGAATAGCGGTCGTATCATTCAGATCATCGGCGCGGTAATCGACGTCGAGTTTGAACGCAACAGCGTTCCTAAGATCTATGACGCTCTCCAAGTAGATGGTACTGAAACTACTTTAGAAGTTCAGCAACAACTTGGTGATGGCGTAGTTCGTACTATTGCAATGGGTTCTACTGAAGGCCTTAAGCGTGGTTTGAACGTAGTTAACACTGGCGCTCCAATCTCTGTACCTGTAGGTACAGCATGTTTGGGTCGTATCATGGACGTTCTTGGTCGCCCAATCGACGAAGCTGGTCCTGTTGCGACTGAAGAGCGTTTACCAATTCACCGCTCAGCACCTTCTTATGCTGAACAAGCAGCTTCTACTGACCTTTTAGAAACTGGTATTAAAGTCATCGACTTACTATGCCCGTTCGCGAAAGGTGGTAAAGTTGGTCTGTTCGGTGGTGCCGGTGTTGGTAAAACTGTAAACATGATGGAATTGATCAACAACATCGCGAAAGCTCACTCAGGTTTATCTGTGTTTGCTGGTGTTGGTGAGCGTACTCGTGAAGGTAATGACTTCTATCACGAAATGAAAGATTCTAACGTTCTTGACAAAGTAGCAATGGTCTACGGTCAGATGAACGAGCCACCAGGTAACCGTTTACGCGTAGCGTTGACTGGTTTGACGATGGCTGAGTATTTCCGTGACGAGAAAGACGAAAACGGTAAAGGCCGTGACGTACTATTGTTCGTAGATAACATCTATCGTTATACACTAGCGGGTACTGAAGTATCAGCACTGCTAGGTCGTATGCCATCTGCTGTAGGTTACCAGCCTACGCTTGCAGAAGAGATGGGTGTTCTTCAAGAACGTATTACATCGACTAAGTCTGGTTCTATTACGTCAATCCAAGCGGTATACGTACCTGCCGATGACTTAACAGATCCATCGCCTGCAACTACCTTCGCTCACTTAGACGCAACTGTAGTATTGAGCCGTGACATCGCATCTTCTGGTATTTACCCAGCGATCGATCCACTTGACTCAACTTCACGCCAGCTTGACCCGCTAGTTGTTGGTCAAGAGCATTACGAAATTGCTCGTTCAGTTCAAAACGTTCTTCAACGTTATAAAGAATTGAAAGACATTATCGCAATTCTTGGTATGGATGAGCTTGCAGAAGAAGATAAATTGGTTGTTTACCGTGCGCGTAAAATCCAACGTTTCTTCTCTCAACCGTTCCACGTAGCTGAAGTATTTACTGGCGCGCCTGGTAAATTAGTATCTCTTAAAGAAACGATTCGTGGCTTTAAAGGTCTTCTAGCTGGTGAATACGATCACATCCCAGAACAAGCGTTCTATATGGTTGGTGGTATTGACGAAGTAATTGCTAAAGCTGAGAAACTTTAATTAGTTCCCTAATTTAGGAGATTCTCATGTCGACTATGCAATGTGACGTTGTAAGTGTTAAAGAGTCTTTGTACTCTGGCACTGTAACTATGCTAATTGCCAAAGGTGCTGGTGGTGAGTTGGGTATTATGCCTGGCCATGCGCCATTAGTAACTTTGCTTCAACCGGGCGCAATTCGCGTTCAGTTGGAAAACGGTACAGAAGAATTAATCTATGTATCGGGTGGTGTTCTTGAAGTTCAGCCGCATGTCGTTACGATTCTTGCAGATACTGCAATTCGTGCCGAAAACTTAGATGAAGCTGCAATTCTTGAAGCGCGTAAAAACGCTGAAGCTTTGCTTGCGAATCAAAAGAGCGAGTTGGACACTGCTGCTGCACTTGCTGTCTTGGCAGAAACTGTTGCTCAGTTGGAAACGATCCGCAAAATCAAAAACCGCGCTCAATAAGAGACGGTTCGAGATTGAAAAACCACCCGAAAGGGTGGTTTTTTTATGGTATAAACATATATAAATAAAGGGAATTTTTATGATTAAAGCATCGTTTTTTTATCGGGGATTCATTTTTTTAGCTTTCGTTACTTATATTATTTGTTTTGTAATTGCTGTAATTTATATGCAAGGAAGTTATTGGGATGAAATATTAAAAGCATTAACTACTCCAATAAGTTTTACGATATTTATTGCATTCTTTGCAATGGCTTTTGCATTAGAAAACTATCTTAGAAAAACCGATTTAGATATAGCGGGTAGTGTAGAAATTTATAATTATAAGCCTAAAAAAAGCGGATATGGTTATGATACTAGTGTTGTAAGTTTTCAACTAAATAACTATAAAGATAAGACAGTTGTTATCTATAAGGTTTATCTACGATTGGAAGAAAATTTATATATTGAACTATTAGATACAAGTAAGGAGCCAATATTACTAAAGGCTTATGATACCTATTTTAAAGAGTTGAAAAAAACACTTTATTATGAAAAAGAAAATAAACCTAAATTAATAAATAATATTAATCTTGGTAATTCAGATATTTATTTAGATACAAATGAAGGTAGATATAAGGTAAAGAAAAAAATAGAGAATTGGGCACCTAAGAAAGAGAAAACTTTAATTCCAATTACAACAACTAAAGAGTATGAATTTGACGTTAAATTTTACATCCGAGAAAATTCTCCAATTTCATTACAGCCTACAATATATGCTGTTAATTTTGGGCAAGAAATTATAAAAATAAACGGAAAAAATGTAATTATTAAAAATATTGAAAATGTTGAGGAGTTAAAAGCTTTATTAGAGAAGGAGACTCCAAATTTTGGTGGGTATTCTGTTTGGAGTCCTATGGATAAAATTGTTGAACAATACCCGAATTGGATAATACCTAGTAATATTGATGATAAAAATAATTTTATTAATTATCTAATCGGTTTACGGGAAAGATTACTAGGCAAGTTTAGACAATAGTGTTCTGTCAAACTCCCCATTTCCCACAATCTTCACCTTAAATATTTCATTAAAGCCTTCATCTAAACTTGGTACTTCTAGCTTCTTATATGTTGCTCGAATACCCACTTCTGGAATATTGGATTTTCCTGTGCGGTGACTATTACGTTCTAAAGTACTTTGCAAATCTGTTTCAAAATAATAAGAAATCACTTCAAAACCTGCATCCTTTGCACGTTGAATATAGCGTGCACGGTCTGCTTTGGTCGGGTTGGTGTTATCAATCACCATCTTGGTTTTCGAGGCTAAACATGCTTCAAAAATCATATTTTCACGATGCCTTGTTTTCAGCATATCTAAATTAATTCTGAGATGACTATGATACAAATTGAGAAGATAAAAACTAGATTTACCAGAAGCTTGCACACCTGTGAAAATAATCAGTTGCATGGTGAGGGTCAGAATGAAGATAATAAAACATTAAAACACGCGTATTGATCATCGACAATGCATATGCTTAAACTTTGAATTATTCAATATTAAAAATAACAAAGGCTTAAAATTGCGAAATTTATATTTAAAAATCATAAAAATAGGTGCGTGTAGCAGTGTGCTATGGCTCACAGCTTGCCAACAACATTTTCTACTTAGTCCAACTGAACCGTCAGAAGCAGATTTGGTGGCCAATTCAGTCGGCAATGGTTTGAGTCAAGAAATCAATGTCGGTTATGAAGAAGCCTATAAAAATCTACATATGGCTTATAGCCAATGTATGGCATTTACCAGTGATAAAGGATTTGTGTTTACAGACAACAAATTTGAACCTGATTTAGAGATGGCAACATTGTTTGGACGCTCTAAAGGCGGTGTTTATTTGTATAAGACCACTTTAGAAAGTGTCAGCCCAAGTAAAACCAATCTCACGTTATATGTGCCTCAAGGCTATAAATTTCCAAGAGCACGTCTAAAACAAGATGTATTAAGGGCACTAGGAAAAGATCCGCTTTGTCGAAATAAAGCAATTTCGACAAAGCAGACTGAAGAAAAAAGCGTAATGCCTTAGATCATTGAAAGCAATTATTCTTTGTTTTCAGTAGTATCTGATTCAGTAGAAGAGCCAGAATTTGGAATCAACATGGCTGCAAGCTTGAGCATTTCACTTTGAACTGAACCAAGTTGTTGTTCGATCTTATTGAAATCGACCTGACTAAAATCCATCTGTCCGTTTAAAAGAGGAGATTTCAAAGCTTGCTCATTAGCTGTTTGAATGTTTTGACGGATGTTATCAATCTCACTGCTTTTTAGATTCAATTGATCTAAGGCTTGATTAAAACCCGTCAATTGAGATTTTAAAGCATTAGCTGTACTTTCGAGTTGTTGAATATCTTTCGTTTCCAATGCTTGTTGCAGGTTTTGTTGTGATTGTTGCAATTGAGCAATGTAATCACCTGCTTTGAGTTGCACATCAGCAACATCACGTGCAATATAAAAGAAATTTCCCGATTTTAAATCAGCTTGATTGCTTAAAATAGTGTCTTGATCAGAGCCTTCAATATTCTTTGTGTCTGTTTGTTCCACTGCAACTTGATCATTGGATTTCGCTTCTTCAGCTTTATTTGATGATGCATCACATGCAGTTAAAAAAAGAATCGCGGTTAAAGCAGAAAGGGGGAGGAGTTTAGCTTGAAGAAAATTTTTCATGGCTTAAAAGTCTAAATATTCAATTATTTACAATATATCGAATAATCATGGAGACAATATAGATTGTTGCAAAGACATAACAAAATCATGTCTAATGATCTAAGCTTTAACCTTGAATCGGTTTGTTTTGAGAGGGTTTTGAGTTGGTTTTGACAGAGTGAAATGATTTTTTGCAGATGAAGGAATACCTATAGAGAAAGCTATTTCTCATACCTTATAAAATATAAAAAAGACAATACGGAAAGTTTTTTATAAAAAATAAGCCGAATATGTCGCGATATTCGGCTTAATGGATTTAAAATGATTTGCAGGTCAAAGCATTCCGTATGATGAAATTCAAATCAATCATTTAGATTTTAGAAATTATTGAGCTAGTTCAGCCTGAATTGCATCCACTAAGCGAGGATCATCTGCTGTGATATCAGGTGCAAAACGCGCTACGACTTCGCCTTTTTTATTCACGAGGAATTTTTCAAAATTCCAAAGCACTTCAGGTTTAGGGTTGGGTGTTAAACCGTAATCTACCAAATCTTTCCACCATGGACCTTCGCCAATACGCTCTGGAATAGCTTGGGTCAAGGTTTGATACAGTGGGTGCTTATCATCACCAGTAACTGATATTTTAGAAAAAAGTGGGAATTTTACATCATAAGTGAGTGAGCAAAATTCTTGAATTTCTGCATCTGTACCCGGTTCTTGTGCCAAGAAGTTATTTGCAGGAAATCCTAAGATTTCTAAGCCATTGCCTTTTTGAGTTTCATACAGTTTTTCAAGACCTTCATATTGTGGAGTTAAGCCACACTTTGAAGCCACGTTTACAATCAGTAGAACTTTACCTTGATACTGGCTCAGATCAACGTCATCGCCTTGAATGGTCTTAACGGGAATATGATAAATAGATGACATTTTTGTGCCTTAAAATATGAAGATCTATAGGTGTTGTATCGTGTTCAGTCATCTAGTTCAAGTAAAGATTTTTAATGGTAAGAAAAATTTTTGATAAAAAAACAGGCATAAGCCTGTTTTTTTATCAAAATACTTATTTAATCATTGCTTCAACTTTTTGCATGGTGGCAGACAAAGTTGCTGTATCTTTTTCTACCTGAGCTTGTAACTCTGTCATTTTATTCACGTCAGGGGTTGCAGACATGCTCTGATCCATCATCTCAAATGTTGTTTTATTTAAACTAATCATTTGTGCTCGAATATCATTCACTTCAGAACTTTTCAGTTTGATTTTGCTCAAATCTTCATTGAACTGATTAAAATATTTTTTATTATTTTCCATCGCGTTCTCAGCACCTGCAGGATCAGTTGCATTGAGAGAATCTTGTTGCATTTTCAATGCTTCTTCTGATTTTGATGTTGAGAGTTTAGCGATTGCTTCAAAGTCAGCTTTAATGTCTGATTTGTTATTAGTACTTAGACTTGAACTATCTTGTTGCGTCACATTATCTGAAGATTCAGCTTTATCGACTTTTTTATCACAAGCGGTAAGTAATAGCATAGATGAACAAAGTACTGTTAAGGCGATATTTTTCATTGTTTTTCTCTTTAGTATGAATAAGATAAGATGTAATGGAGAAGGAAATGTCAGTTAAGCTGAAATCTTGGCTTCTATGTCAGAGACGAGTTGCTGAATATCGGCTTGTAATGCATTGACCTGTTGCATAATTGATTTGATCTTTTCTGGATTTGCAGATGCTTTCAAACCTTCATTGGTTAGTTCGATGGCTAAAAGGTTTAAATCAATTGAGCTTTTTCTAAGTTGATTACCTTCAGTACTCTCTAAACTCAGTTCGTCCAAAGTTTTATTAATCTCAAGACGTTTGTTATTGAGTTCGACTGCTGTTGTATCTCGAGTGGCTGTGTCACCAGTGGCAATCGCTTGTTGTAATTTTTCTACGAGAGGTTGAGCTTCTGCAGTTTTCTCAATATTTAATTGTTGAATTAATGCAAAGTCTTGAGCAATACCTTGGACATTGTCTTTAGAAATCTGATCAGGAGTCGATTGAGGAGCAGCCAAAGTTTCAGTTATTGCGGGTGCATGTGCGGTCACTTCGCTTGGTGTTGTCCCAGTATTTTCGGGAATTTCTTTTTTTTCGCACGCACTCAATGTAAATACTGAAATACAGGCAGAAATAAGTAATA
Source organism: Acinetobacter sp. CY73 (assembly GCF_059515865.1). Taxonomy (NCBI): domain Bacteria; kingdom Pseudomonadati; phylum Pseudomonadota; class Gammaproteobacteria; order Moraxellales; family Moraxellaceae; genus Acinetobacter; species Acinetobacter sp. CY73. The sequence goes on from NZ_JCAKMZ010000019.1 coordinate 55,785, forward strand.
TTTTTTTCATGATATCGCCAAAATTAATCGTTATATTTAATTTTTTTAAAATTATAAATTGTCTTTAAATCAATTTACTAAACAATTATAAATCAATAATTGATTTAATTCTAATCATTTTATAGATATAAAAAAACAGACCTAAGCCTGTTTTTAATTCTTGCCATTTAAAAATTATTTTGCAGTCACTTTATTTTGGAGTGTTTGCATTTCTTGAAGTAAAGACTGCTGAAGTTCAGTTGCTTTCTTTTGAAGTTCAGTGATTTTTTCCATGTTAGGAGGGGTTTCTACACCTGCTTCTGCAAGGTCTAAGCCTAGATCATTGGATTCTTTCATCTTGTCACGAATCGAATCAGCTTCAGTACTTTTCAATGCAAGTGCTTCAAGTTCATCGTTGAAACGATCAACATATTTGTCCATTGAATCTACAACTGCGTCCAGAGCAGCTTTATCGCCTTTTTGAGCTGCTTGCATCACATCGTTTTGAAACTTCAAAGCTTCTTGTGCTTTAGCATTAGAAAGTGTTTGAATTTTATCAAGATCGGCACGAATATCCGCATCTATACCATGACTTAGTGCAGTGACAGTTGTAGGCGTTGCTGCTGTTGACGTTGTAGTTTCAGCTTCATTTGGTTTTTTGTCACAAGCCGTTAAACCCATAGCAACAGCGCATAAAGATGCAAGAATTAGTTTTTTCATCATTTTTCCTTTTAGTGTGCAAGTTTGATTTGCATGATTTTTTTCATTAAAAATTATTGGATCAAACTCAAAGTATTGAATCGAATATCATTCAATCTCGTGATTCAATTTTTATTAGTACTTAAACTTACGACATATAAATGCGGATCATCAGTAACTGAAGATTTGAAATTAAAGTAGGGTGTTTGAGCTGAGGATTGTGTCTTTCTGTACAATCATAACGAGATCAAGCAATTCATTTCTAAGCATAATTTGTCATGCATTTGACAATAATTATATAGTATTTTTGTAGATAAACTAATCAATAAAAATGTAAAGCCAATTTATTACACAGTTATTATCAGTTCAGTTATATTGATTGATCTAAACCACGTTTGTCACAAAAATTCAGATTGATCTATCTCAAAGAAATGAATTGATTGGAAACATTCGTATCATAATCTAAGATTAATATAATCTATTTATCAATGTTTTATATCTAATAAGCCATTACCCAATATTAAATAATTAAGGAAAATTATTGTATGTTTAATCAATCAAATCAGCGTTGGTGGGCTTATGCCTTGCCTATAATTGCCGTGTTGATTTGGTCATTAAATATTACAGTTACCCGTTATGTTGCAGAGTTTATTTCTCCGATCAGTATTAGTTTTTATCGTTGGTTAATTGCTTTTGTATTAATGACGCCTTTTGTGATTTTAAATGTCTGGAAATGGCGCTCAGAAATTCGTCAGCATGCATGGCAGCTCGCGATACTGGGTGCATGTGGCATGGTGTTTTATCAAGGGCTTGCTTATAGCGCAGCGCACTATACCACTGCAACCAATATGGGGATTATTAACGCCTTTACCCCAATTTTCACGATCTTTATATCCATGCTGATCCTCAAGGAAATCCCAACACGCTATGCAGTGATGGGTGGCATATTGTCCTTTCTAGGTTTGCTGTATGTCATGAGTCAGGGGAGCTTTCAAAGTCTGATGCACCTTGCTGGACATTGGGGTGATTTTCTAATGATCCTTGCCGTTTTTTTATATGCTTTCTATGGCGTATTTCTTAAAAAATGGCAGTTGAACATTCCATTATTGATCAGCCTTTATGTACAAATTGGGTTTGCACTGTTATTTCATTTGCCCTTTGTCTTTGCATTAGGGCTTGATCCAATCAACCCTCAAAATGTGGGCAGTGTATTGTACGCGGGGGTGTTTCCCTCCATTGTTGCACCCTTGGTATGGATGATGGCTGTGCAATATATTGGACCGAATCGTACCAGTATTTTTATGAATGTCATGCCGGTTGGAACTGCACTGATTGCTTTTTTCTGGCTGAATGAAGCGTGGACGGTTTATCATACGATTGGTGGTATGATTATTGTGTTGGGCATTGCTTTGGCACAAAAGCGTAGCTAATTTTTTAAAATTTAAGATATCGAATATATCAAAATGATGAAATAAGGCTAAAAATATAAAAAAATGAAAATTTATTGATTCTTAGTTTCTATTGAACGATTTTTAAAAAAAAGATTATGTAATAAAAAATAAACACTTATTTAAAATCCCTTGGTTATTGTTTTTTTGTATAAGTAAATATGTGATATGTGTCACATAAGCTCATTTGTCGTACAGATCATTTTATTGCATAATGCCCGCACAGCAAACAAGGTGCTCAATAAACAAGAGTTTCCTTGTACTGTAAACGAATTTTCGTACCCTCTGGATGTGGTATACACATCCTTTTTTATGCTCAGCCAACCTATAGGCTGAGCTTTTTTTTGTCTTGTATTTATCGTTTTAAGTGATCACTCATTTCAAATTAAAAATTAATTTGAGCTATTTTAGTCGCTCGTGATCAAAAGCAAAATTTCAAAGATCAATCACGAATGACTTCACCTGTCATGGCATCAATAATTCGACTGGCTTCTTGACTTAAGCCCAAGTCACCATTTAAGTAGTTTAATTGAGAACCAAAATATTGACTGACATCTTGAATAGAACGAGCGGCATCTTGTCCTGCAAGATTTGCGCTAGTTGAAACGATGAAGCCATTAAAAGCATTGCAAAGTGCAATACATAGCGGATGATTGGTGACACGAACAGCAACTTTGGGATGGTCGCCTTTAATCCATTGTGGAATAGTGTCATCGGCAGGAAGTAGCCAAGTCGTTGCACGATCATGATTGGAATGGTGTGTCCAACTGTCGATCACTTGTTGACGTGTCGTCTCATCGAGTGGTTGAAGTAAATGTTCAACTTGGCTGATTTGCCCAGCCAACAAAATCACCCCCTTTTCAATTGGACGTTGTTTCAAGCGGAGAATTTCTAAAAAAGCAGACTCATTAAACGGGTCGCAACCTAAGCCCCATACTGCCTCTGTTGGATAAGCAAGCACTTGACCTTGCTCTAAACATTTCGCAGCCTCAGCAACTGAGGTTGTAATCATAGCGAGATACCTATGCTGTAAAAGAACTTATTGTGAACCTTAATGACATTGTCGGCAACGTAGATATAGACCTGACTGTTGAATAGAGAGCCCCATCAGCTCAAGTTCCATCAGTAATCCTGTTAATTCAGCAGTCTGTATATCGAGTGCATATGCCAAGTCATCTAAGCTTTGTCCAACCCAATCAAGTTGTTGATATATTTTAAATAGATGGCTCGGTAAGTCAGGATTGATGTGGGGGCTTTGATTGTTCTTATGCATTTTTATTGTGTTTGTTTCAGATGATTCGTCTTGTTGATGATTTATTTTTTGCTTGAGTGAAGATTGAGCTTTGGGTTGATCAGCGAATGCAGTTGCTGAGTCATTTTGATGTATAGGAACTGACTGATTTGGGGTGTTTTGATTGTGTTGCCACTGTGTGGGTAGCGCTAAATCTTCAATAATCTGCTCAGGATGATCAACCAAAATTGCGCCTTCACGGATCAATTGATGGCAACCTTGATGAAATTCACTATAAATATGTCCTGGAATCGCAAAGGTAACTTTGCCTTGATTGGCTGCTGCTTGTGCCGTGATTAACGAGCCACTGTTCAAAGTGGCTTCAGCGACCAATACCCCCAAGCTTAAACCACTCACAATCCGATTTCGCCGTGGAAAATGATGTTGTAAAGGCTTAGTTTCGGGTAAAAACTCAGAAATGATGGTGCCTGAGTGCTGTAAGATTTGCTCATGTAAATGTCGATTTTGTGTAGGGTAAACCGAATCAAGCCCTGTTCCTACTACAGCAATCGTTCTGTGATTTTTTAAAGCACCTAAGTGTGCTGCTTCATCGATCCCTTGCGCCAAACCACTGGTGATATAAAAACCTTGGTCACTCAAATAATAGGCAAAATCATAAGCCACTTGCTTACCATGTGGGCTCGGTTTACGACTGCCCACAATTGCAACTTGAGGTTGACTCAGGTTTTGATAAGACCCTTGACCAAATAAGATCGGTGGTCGGTCAGCATAGGGGAGTAGTTGTTTGGGATAATGATCATCGCGGTCAATCAATATAAAATCACAAGATGCGCTTATTTTTTCAAGGCAACGCTGAAATTTTTCTTGCTCAATCGATGTTTGGAGAAGCGAAGCACGTTCAACATGATTCTTATGCAGCGCGAGATCAGACCATTTTTCTAAATTGGCAGTTTGAATGGCACTGTGTGCAGAACCAAAATGACGAATCAGTTTCTGATAAGACGAAAGCGAATGTTGAACCAAATACCAAAGCGTAATGTGATTCAAATGATCTTGAGAAATGTGATCCATCATAATCATGCCTTTTTTTATTGTTTTAACGTTCAATGATTCATTTTATATCGCGCGATCAGATATAAATAGGCTGATCTTTAATTTTTTAAAGAACAGCCTAATTGGATTTAACTCATGTCATTCATTTGAAGCATGAATATTGCATGATTAGTTCTGCGTCGTTGGTGGCGCTTGAATCAGAGCACCTACTTTTACAGGAAGTGAACTATCTAAAATATACGCATAACTGAACTGATCAAAGGTTTTGAAGATCATCAGATTTCCTACACGTGGATTAGGAAGTTTAACTGACTCTTTCGTTTTAGGATCACGAACCACTTCACCTTGTTGATAGATAGTTAATACGTGCCCAGCTTTGGCACCATGCATAGCACCACGGTTCACGGTAACTACACTACGTTGGGCCGCTGTACCAATAGAACCCATCACACGGATGATCTGACCATCTGCAGTCACTTCATTGGTTGCAGTCGGGTAGAACAAACTTGGTAATTCAGGGTTGTAGCGCGGTAGCACCAAATCACCGCGACGTACTTCAGCATTAAAGCTTGCAGTCAGTTCCAGTGTCGTCACATCACCTTCATTTTCAATCGCAGTACCTGCCGCAACTTCGAGTAATTCAGCCGCGACAATTTGCTTTTTACCTTTTGCGTCAGTCATCGTATATGGTTCAGACTCACGGAATACACCGTAGTTTTGACCTGCAACTAAACCATTGCCACGTGCATAAACCGTTTGACCAACACCTGCAACAACACGATTGTCTGCCGTTCCAAGAATATATGGCGTATCTTTGATAGATTCAGGTGCGATAATCAAACCATGATCTAACCATTGTTGAATGTGTGCCGCAGGAATCACTGGAATCGTATTGTTTAATGATTCAATGCGAATTTGTGGTTGTAATGATGCGCCACCACCATGACGACGAATCACGCCTTCACAGCCATCGCCTTCATCTTTACCAATCAATGGACGACCATCCAAAGTACAAAGTAATAGGCGATCACCCGGATAAATCCAGTGCGGATTTTTGACATGGCGATTACTTGCCCAAATTTCTTTCCAACGCCAAGGCGAACTCAAGAATTTGCCAGAAATATCCCATAAGGTATCGCCTTTTTTTACCACATAAACATTGGGTGCACTTGCTTTGAGTGCAGGCGGGGAATGGTTCGGGCTGGCTTGTGTTATTTGTGTTGTAAATACGCCAGCACTTAAGCAGATTGCAAGAGCAACACAGTGTTGTTTAAACCCCTTAGCACGTAAATGGTTTGTGCCATTGAAAAGCTTTTTCATTATCATAATTCCTAAAATTATGTATCTATTTGCGCTATAATACGCATATTACACGTATTACTAAATGAAGCATCAACTTCATTAATTTTTTAAGATCAATGGCATAGCCAGTGAGGAGCAGTATGGCCTTATTACCTATTTTAAGTTTTCCTGATCCCCGTTTGCGTACCATTGCAAAACCTGTCAGTGAAGTGACGGATGAAATTCGTCAACTTGCAGCAGACATGTTTGAAACCATGTATGAAGCACCAGGCATTGGCCTAGCAGCGACACAAGTTGATCGTCATATTCAGCTTATCGTCATGGACTTGTCTGAAAATAAAGATCAGCCGATGGTTTTCATCAACCCCAAAGTGACTGCTCTAACAGAAGAAACGCAACCTTATGAAGAAGGCTGTCTTTCTGTACCACAAATATACGATAAAGTTGATCGTCCGTCACGCGTGAAAATTGAAGCGATCGGTCTAGATGGTCAAGCATTTGAAATGGATGCGGATGGTTTATTGGCTGTATGTATTCAACATGAAATGGATCACTTAGATGGCAAGCTGTTTGTTGACTACTTGTCGCCGTTAAAACGCCAGCGTGCGCGTGAAAAAGTTGAAAAAGTGGTGCGCCAGCGTCAGAAGGAAAAAGTAGCGGTAAAACGTTAATTTTTCTTTGATTATTTATTGATTTACAAAGCCCAATCTTGATTGGGCTTTGTTATAATATAACCACATGAAAATTTGAACATGAGTAGGGTCGTTGTTACGCATAGGGTTTCTGCTTGGGTTCACGGCAGTATTATTACAGATCGCTGTTTTCCTACAGCCTTTGCTACCGAAGCAATTTCAAATTGCCCCGGTTTGCGAAACGATCACCCGCGCCTTATTTAAACCTTTATCGAATGAACCAACGCACAAACATGCATCAGATGTTTATGATCCTTTGATAAATCAAAAAGTGAACAGTGATCAGCATCCACATATAAATGATGTTTCTGATCAGTATCAACATGCATCTCATCATCATGTTAAAGATGAGCGTTCTGCACCAACGCATTTCGATTCATCAGACCCGTTGTCTCATCAAGTATCCGTACATTCAGAACATCATCATGATGCCAACCATCAATGCCAATACTGTACGGTATTTGGTAATTTGGTTTTGCCTCCTGAACTCAGTTTGGCTGTGGTCATCGATCGTATTCAAGTTCGACTGCTAGCATTTGAAAAAGCATTTAAGCATGTCTATTTTCAGCTCCAACGCTTATATCTTCTTCCTCAAGGGCGCGCGCCACCACTGTTTACATAAATGAATCTTTCTCTCTGGGTCTTTGTTGATTCCAGAACAACTTTATTTATGTATCAGTGAGATTTAGAAATGGCCCAGCCAAAATTCTTTTTACAGCCTCTTGCGGCTGCGATTTGTGTTGTTTTTTATTCAGGTGTGACAAGTGCAAACACTGAAGTCCAGCACGATCAAAATTCAAAAAATTCACCTGTTAGTTTAGCACCGATTATCGCTACGGCTCATCAGGGCAATGATGTTAATGGTTTGATTGTTCGCGCTGATCCCAAACAGCCGATTCAACCGATTCCAGCGACAGATGGCGCAGATTATCTGCAAAGTATTGTTGGTTTTAGCGCTGTGAATAGTGGGGCAGGAACCAATGGTGATGTGACTTTTCGTGGGATGTTTGGTTCACGAATTAAAATCCTCACGGATGGCTCAGAAAACTTGGGTGCCTGTCCAAGCCGTATGGACTCACCAACGTCGTATATTTCCCCTGAAAGTTATGATCGAATTTCAGTGATTAAAGGGCCACAAACGGTTCAATATGCCAATACAGGTTCAGCAGCAACCGTGATTTTTGAGCGCCGTCCTGAAGAATTCAGTAATGGTAAAAACTATCGTGGGCAAGCGAGTGTCGTCGTCGGCTCTTACGGACGTTTAGATCAGAATATTGAAGCAGCTGTGGGTGATGAACAAAAATATATACGTTTGAACACTAACCGTTCCGTTTCAAATAGCTACCAAGATGGCAATGGAAATACCGTTCCTTCGGATTGGATGCGTTGGAATGCAGATTTAGCGCTTGGATGGACACCTGATGAAAATACTTGGTTAGAGTTGACAGGCGGTCAGGCTGATGGTGAAGCAGTATACGCAGGTCGGGCAATGGACGGTTCAAAGTTTGCTCGTGAAAGTTTGGGACTGCGCTTTGAAAAGCAAAACGTCACGGATGTGATCAAAAAAATTGAAGCCCAAGTCAATTACAATTTTAATGATCATGTGATGGATAATTTCAGTTTACGTAAATTTATACCCTCTGACATGATGGGTATGCCTATGGCAACCAATGTGGCGCGTAAAACACTCAATGCGCGTATTGCTGTAACGCATGAGTGGGATAAAATCGATTTTGTTACTGGTTTGGATTCTCAAAATAACGAACACAGTATTCGTAAGGGGATGCATAACACTTATAAAGATAAAGCTCGTGAAACGGATATGAAGTTCCAGTCTTATGGGGCTTTTGGTGAACTGACTTATGATTTGGGTCAGGATAATCGATTAGTCACAGGTGTACGGGTTGATCAAGTCAATGTAAAAGATGAACGATTGACTTCCACTGAGGTCAATGTCGAGCGTGATAAAACTCTAGCCAGTGGTTTTATTCGTTTTGAAAATGCTCATCCCGAACATGATGATGGTAAAACCTATATTGGTTTAGGTTTTGTTGAACGTATGCCTGATTATTGGGAGTTATTTAGTCCTAAATCAGGTAACGGTAACCCAAATACCTTTAATCATATTGATATTGAAAAGACGCTACAACTTGATATGGGCTATCAGCATCAGCATGGTGGTTTTAGTTCTTGGGCTTCTGCATATGCTGGTTTAGTGAAGGATTATGTTCTTACAAGTTATCAGCAGAAAGGCATGATGGGCGCTCTTGAGGCACATAGCCGTAATGTGGATGCGACCATTGCAGGTGCGGAAGCGGGCGTAGGTTATCAATTTACCGATGCTATTCAAGCGGATATGAGTGCCATGTATGCATGGGGTAAAAACACGACAGACAATACACCTTTACCTCAAATTTCACCTTTAGAAGCACGAGTGAACCTGCGTTATATTCAAGACAACTATACATTAGGTGCTTACTGGCGCATAGCAGATGGTCAAAACCGTGTGAGCTTGAATCAAGGCAATATTGTCGGTTATGACCTGAAAGAAAGTGCTGGTTTTGGTACGCTTTCTTTAAATGGAACCTATCACATTCAAGATGGTGTAGATCTGTCAGTCGGTATTGATAATGTCCTCAATAAAACCTATACCGAACATCTTAATAAATTAGGGGATGCAGGTACTGGTCTAGCAGCAACTGAACAATTTAACAATATTGGTCGTAATTACTGGGCACGCATCAGTATGAAGTTTTAAGTTCACTGACCAATTAAAAGATTTAAAAGACCGAGTTAAATAACTCGGTCTTTTTATTGCTTGAAAATATAGAATTCAACATGGAAATTATTGATGCATACTCGCCAATTGTTTGCCTGCATTTTGATAAAGTTTCAGCGTATTTTCCTGTTGTTGTCGTCCTCTTTTTTGTAGATAAACATCCAGTTTGGAGATTTGTTTGGCACTATTATAGATGACTGTGTTTTTCGCCAATAGATAAAGTGGGTACCAAGCGACTGCACGAGGCTTTAAACCTAAGTTTTTCATTTTTTTACGGCCTAAAAACATTTGAGTCACATCGAGATGATTGCGATAAGCTTTTTTCTGGAGAAACGCGTTAAAGTATTTGTATTCACGTTCAAATGGTTCTTTGGATAGACTTATAGCGAGCGCTTTACTGCTTTCATCCACCTGAGGATGGGCATAGTTCATCCATTGTAGTAATTTCCAACCCTCCGATTCTTTATCGATCAGCCATTTCTCATCAACACCCATCAGCCAGCCTGTATATTTCCAAAAATGCATCAACGCATCGACTTCATCTTTGTTTGGAAAAATCCCAAGACCACGAACACCCAGTAGCAATACACCACTAAAGGCAATATTGGTCAACGCTTGGTCAAATTGATTGATTGGCATGCCCCAAGTCTCAGTATCCCATTCTTTCGAGTTATTCAATTGATAGCGAACTAAAGAATGAATAAATCGTACGAAAATGGTTGAGGTAAATCCATCATTAAAACGATCAAAACTATGTTCTTTGTTGATATCCAGCCACCATTTATGCGTTTCAGCCATTCGCTTACCCGCATATTTACTGAGTGCTCCTGTTAAAATCAGGGGTTGGTTGAAACCTGGATATTGATATCCCGTCATTAATGCCACATCTCGAAGAATAAACGTGCTATTGGTACCCAAACGATGTGTAAATTGAATAGATGTTTTAATTTTTGATGAATCAAGCCATTCAGGTACTGTTTCCACCAATTTGAAAAACTCTGTCAGCACTGGAATGGGCTCAGGGAGTTGATCAACACCTTTATAAAGTGCAGTTTCAAAAAGCTTACGGTTCTGTCTTGGATTGGTCATGACCCATGCCATGACTTTATCCATGGCGACATCGCCTGTAAACATACTTTCATTTAAGTCTAAATAATCCTGATAGCTTGGTATGAAGTTTTGTTCAGTGACTTTATTTAAAATTTTTGAGAGGAGATCACTTTTGACCATCTTATCAAAAGAGGCGAGACGTTTGGGTGGTTGAAGGTTTGACATAGAGTTGTAGCTCTGATTATTCTTTGATCAAAGATTAATATGAATATTTATTCGCATTCAATTCGCATTTTATAGTTAAAGACATTATGAGAAAAAAACCACAACAACAAAGAGCAAAAATAATCGTGGACACGATTTTAGAAGCAACACAAATCTGTGTAGCTGAATATGGGTTAATGCAGGTGACTACGCCGAAGATCGCTGAAAAATCTGGAGTGAGTGTTGGTTCTATCTATCAGTATTTTGAAAATAAAGATCAAATCATATTGGAGTTACTACGCCGTAAGAGCGAAAACTTAGGATTAGCTTTAAAACAAATGGCAATGGTTAAAGAGCAGATCGAATTAAAAGCATTGATTGATATGAGCCTTCAATTTGGTTTTGATGTGATGCGTGAAGACAATGGTTTCTTTATAGAAGTTTTAAAATATTGGCATGGCTACAACAACTCAGAAGCGGCAGAAATCTTAGAAAAGCACTTTTTAGAAGTGGGTTTGTACGTATTTAATCGCTTTTATCCGCATTGGAGTTTTGAAACGCTCAAACATAAATCATTCGTCATTATTAATAGTACTTTATTTACCATGATGCGATATGTGAGTAATAATGATTTTATTATTACAGAACAACAACTTAAGAAAGAATTATCCATTATGATCCTCAGCTATCTAGAAAAAGAAAGTGAATAGTTAAATTTAATTAAAATAAATTATTGTTAAATATTAATAACTTAAAAATTATTGGTTTATTAAATATCCATACGAAACATCTTTATTTGCAAAAGGGTTGCAACGCATGTGAAATCCTGTAGAATGCACATCCATCGGCGGTGATGAAGATTAAAACTTCTGATAAAACAGTAACTTAGTTAAAATGATTAAGTTGGGTTTTAGAAAGAAAGTTTAAAATAATTTGAAATTGCAGTTGACTATTTATCGAAAGAGAGTAGTATAGCCGACCTAGCTTGCTGGTGACGAACCAACAAGAAGATCATTAAGAGATTATGAAGAACAACTTGTGTGGATTTTTACTGATTGATT
>NZ_JCAKMZ010000020.1:0-66352 GCF_059515865.1 Acinetobacter sp. CY73
GATGAGAAACTAGCGATTAACTGAATCAAGCGTTTTGGTATATGAATTAGATTGAAGCTGTACAGTGCTTAAATGCACAAGACGCGAACTGTATGATTGACTAAGTAATTGGTTGATCTGTTGCTCATCCTACTTGTAGAGGATGAACGACTGTTTGGGGTTGTATAGTCAAGTAATTAAGTGCATGTGGTGGATGCCTTGGCAGTCAGAGGCGATGAAAGACGTAATAGCCTGCGATAAGCTCCGGGGAGGCGGCAAATATCCTGTGATCCGGAGATTTCTGAATGGGGAAACCCACTTACCATAAGGTAGGTATTGCAACATGAATACATAGTGTTGCAAGGCGAACGAGGGGAAGTGAAACATCTCAGTACCCTTAGGAAAAGAAATCAATTGAGATTCCCTTAGTAGCGGCGAGCGAACGGGGAAAAGCCCATTAAGTCATATCAGTTCTAGTGGAATGCTCTGGGAAGTGCAACCGTAGTGGGTGATAGTCCTGTACACGAAAGGGCTGATATGATGATGTCGAGTAGGGCGGGGCACGTGAAACCTTGTCTGAATATGGGGGGACCATCCTCCAAGGCTAAATACTCCTGACTGACCGATAGTGAACCAGTACCGTGAGGGAAAGGCGAAAAGAACCCCTGTGAGGGGAGTGAAATAGATCCTGAAACCGCATGCATACAAGCAGTGGGAGCCGGCATTGCGTCCGGTGACTGCGTACCTTTTGTATAATGGGTCAGCGACTTACATTCAGTAGCAAGGTTAACCGAATAGGGGAGCCGTAGAGAAATCGAGTCTTAATAGGGCGTTTAGTTGCTGGGTGTAGACCCGAAACCAGGCGATCTATCCATGAGCAGGTTGAAGGTTGGGTAACACTAACTGGAGGACCGAACCCACTGTCGTTGAAAAGCCAGGGGATGACTTGTGGATAGGGGTGAAAGGCTAATCAAGCCTGGTGATAGCTGGTTCTCCCCGAAAGCTATTTAGGTAGCGCCTCGGACGAATACCATTGGGGGTAGAGCACTGTTTCGGCTAGGGGGTCATCCCGACTTACCAAACCGATGCAAACTCCGAATACCAATGAGTACTATCCGGGAGACAGACTGCGGGTGCTAACGTCCGTAGTCAAGAGGAAAACAATCCAGACCGCCAGCTAAGGCCCCAAAATCATAGTTAAGTGGGAAACGATGTGGGAAGGCATAGACAGCTAGGAGGTTGGCTTAGAAGCAGCCACCCTTTAAAGAAAGCGTAATAGCTCACTAGTCGAGTCGGCCTGCGCGGAAGATGTAACGGGGCTAAAACTATGTGCCGAAGCTGCGGATTTGCAATTTATTGCAAGTGGTAGGGGAGCGTTCTGTAAGCCGATGAAGGTGGATTGAGAAGTCTGCTGGAGGTATCAGAAGTGCGAATGCTGACGTGAGTAACGACAATGCGAGTGAAAAACTCGCACGCTGAAAGACCAAGGGTTCCAGTCCAACGTTAATCGGGGCTGGGTGAGTCGACCCCTAAGGCGAGGCCGAAAGGCGTAGTCGATGGGAAATTGGTTAATATTCCAATACTTCTGTGTAATGCGATGAGAGGACGGAGAAGGTTAAGTCAGCCTGGCGTTGGTTGTCCAGGTGAAAGGTTGTAGGCATGTATCTTAGGCAAATCCGGGGTACTCTATGCTGAGAACTGATAGCAAGCTGCACTTGTGCAGTGAAGTGGCTGATACCATACTTCCAGGAAAAGTCTCTAAGCTTCAGTTACACAGGAATCGTACCCGAAACCGACACAGGTGGTCAGGTCGAGTAGACCAAAGCGCTTGAGAGAACTCTGCTGAAGGAACTAGGCAAAATGGTACCGTAACTTCGGGAGAAGGTACGCTGCTGGCGGTGATAACCCTTGCGGTTTGAGCGGCGAGCAGCCACAGAAACCAGGCCCCTGCAACTGTTTATTAAAAACATAGCACTCTGCAAACACGAAAGTGGACGTATAGGGTGTGATGCCTGCCCGGTGCTGGAAGGTTAATTGATGGGGTTAGCGTAAGCGAAGCTCTTGATCGAAGCCCCAGTAAACGGCGGCCGTAACTATAACGGTCCTAAGGTAGCGAAATTCCTTGTCGGGTAAGTTCCGACCTGCACGAATGGCATAATGATGGGGGCGCTGTCTCCAGCAGAGACTCAGTGAAATCGAATTCGCCGTGAAGATGCGGTGTACCCGCGGCTAGACGGAAAGACCCCGTGAACCTTTACTGCAGCTTGACATTGAACTTTGATCTTACTTGTGTAGGATAGGTGGGAGGCTTTGAAACTCGGACGCTAGTTCGAGTGGAGCCAATCTTGAAATACCACCCTGGTAATATTGAGGTTCTAACTCTGCTCCATCATCTGGAGCGAGGACCATGTCTGGTGGGTAGTTTGACTGGGGCGGTCTCCTCCTAAAGAGTAACGGAGGAGTACGAAGGTGCGCTCAGCGTGGTCGGAAATCACGCGTAGAGTATAAAGGCAAAAGCGCGCTTAACTGCGAGACCCACAAGTCGAGCAGGTACGAAAGTAGGTCTTAGTGATCCGGTGGTTCTGTATGGAAGGGCCATCGCTCAACGGATAAAAGGTACTCTGGGGATAACAGGCTGATACCGCCCAAGAGTTCATATCGACGGCGGTGTTTGGCACCTCGATGTCGGCTCATCTCATCCTGGGGCTGAAGCAGGTCCCAAGGGTATGGCTGTTCGCCATTTAAAGAGGTACGCGAGCTGGGTTTAGAACGTCGTGAGACAGTTCGGTCCCTATCTACCGTGGGCGTTGGAAATTTGAGAGGATCTGCTCCTAGTACGAGAGGACCAGAGTGGACGAACCTCTGGTGTACCGGTTGTAACGCCAGTTGCATCGCCGGGTAGCTATGTTCGGAAGGGATAACCGCTGAAAGCATCTAAGCGGGAAGCCTACCTCAAGATAAGATTTCCCAAGGACTATATGTCCTCTAAAGAGCCGTTGAAGACTACAACGTTGATAGGTTGGATGTGGAAGCATAGTGATATGTGAAGCTGACCAATACTAATTACTCGTGAGGCTTGACTATACAACACCCAAACAGTTGTTGTATAAAAGCTCAATTGATTCGATATACATCAAAATAGCTTGATTCAGTAAGCCGTTAGTATCACAATATTCAACTCAGATATATCTGTTAATAACTTCTTTGACCAAGCAACGGCATACATCAAACGATGTGAATAAGACCCAAGCAAAGTCACAACAGTTGTGCTGGCGACAATAGCGAGAGTGAACCACCTGATCCCTTCCCGAACTCAGAAGTGAAACCTCTTTGCGCTGATGGTAGTGTGGGGTTACCCATGTGAGAGTAAGTCATCGCCAGCTCATTATTCCTAAAACACCCCCTTCTAATGAAGGGGGTGTTTTTTTATTTTTAAAGTACTCTAAAAATTACAATCTTTGTAAATATCAGAAAGTATGAATTCTTTAGATAACTAGGTCAGCCCAAAAGCAACAAGAACGAGATTATCTTAAGTATTTTTTAAAAAATTTTGGTTTTTCTATAAAGAAAAAAATGAAAACAACATAGGTGGTCACATGTGGTGATATAAATCTTTTGTCATTATAAAGAGTGCAATATTTTGATCTGATTGATCAGGATTTTTAATTGCTGAGAAATTCTAATTTTTACTTATTCGACCGCTAGCACCATTAAATGTTCTAACAAGATTATTATTAAAAATAGATCATAAGCTTTAATAACTCTTGAATAATCAATCTTATACTGTTTGTAAAATTGAAGTTTGTTGATTAATGCTAAGAAATTGATGCTTCTTGCTATTAAAACTTGAATAAGAAATGTCAGTATGAACTTGAAGGACTTAAATAATTTCAGGGACATATTTGATGCAATACAATCCAATTTATTATACTGATGAACATTTTGCATTCGCTGATGCTGTAAGAAAATTTGTAGAAAAAGAAATTACACCTTATGTAAATGAATGGGATGAAGCTGGTACATTTCCACGTGAGTTATATAAAAAGGCGGCCGAAGTAGGCTTGATGGCTTCAGGTTTTGATGAAAAATATGGGGGGACGACGGAGACAGATGCATTCTATACGTTACTCGGTTGTGTTGAATTAGCGAAGTGTGCTTCAGGAGGTCTAGTTGCATCATTGCTGTCACATATGATTGGTGCGCCACCCATTAATAGTTTTGCAAGCGAAGAAATAAAAGCAGAGGTTTTACCACAAATTTTATCAGGTGAAAAAATATCAGCTTTAGCCATTACTGAACCGGGTGGAGGATCGGATGTAGCTGCCTTACAGACTAAGGCAGTTAAAGACGGTGATGATTATATTGTCACAGGTGAAAAAACATTTATTACCTCGGGTATTCGTGCGGATTATTACACGGTTGCTGTTCGGACAGATCCTGAAGCCAAAGGTCCAAATGGTATTTCAATGTTATTGATTGATGCGCATTCTGCAGGGATTACCAAGAATAAATTGGATAAGATGGGTTGGTGGGCATCGGATACAGCACACTTACATTTTGATCAAGTGCGCGTGCCTGGAAAAAATTTGATTGGTCCCGAAAATATGGGTTTCTTTGTGATCATGAATAACTTCAATATGGAACGCTTTTTCTTAGCGGCGGGAAGTTATGGTTATGCCAAAGTGTGCTATGAAGAGGCTTTAGATTGGGCGCAACAACGTAAAACATTTGGGAAGCGTTTAGTCGATCATCAAGTGGTTCGTCATAAGTTGGTTGATATGGCAACACGATTACAAATGACAAGAACCATGCTTGAAGATACTGCATACAAGATGGGGCGTCCTGAATTACAAGGCAATGAAATGATCGCGCAAATTTGTATGCTTAAGAATGTTGCGACTCAGACCATGCAGTTCTGTGCAGATGCGGCCGTACAGACTTTGGGTGGTATGGGCTTTATGAGAGGAATGAAATCTGAACGTATTTACCGCGAAGTGAAGGTGAATATGATTGGTGGTGGTGCAGAGGAAATCATGAAAGATTTGGCAAGCCGTCAATTAGGTTTTTAATATCAAACCAACAAGCAAATAAAATGGAATAAAAATAGGTGGCTTTTAAGTCACCTATTTTTTTCTAGCCAAGAGAAGTAGACTGATGAAGTGTCATGTCCCAAACGATGTCGGTTAATTGGTCCAATGATAATTTGCCATCTACATTGTACCAAGTCACGGTCCATGCGATTGAACCACCAATTAAACGACGCCAAATAAAAGGATCATGTTTAATTTTACCTTGATCATGCAACGTTTGAATGACACTCAGCCAAATTCCTTCGTAATCATTTCGTAGTTTTAATAACTTTTGCTGATTTTCTGGCGACAGTGCAAACCATTCATAGACCAATACAGCCATTGCTGAACCTGTATCACCTGAAATGGCTTGCAGTTCAGCACGGATCAATTCTTTGAGTTGTTGCTCGGGATCATTCGAACATTGAATCGCAGTTTGTAGACATGCATGGTTATAAATGATGGTTTGTTCCATCACATGCGCGAGAATGTCATCTTTGGTTTTAAAATGGTGGAATAGGCTACCTGATTGTATGCCAATAAATTGGGCAAGTTCTCGAACCGTAGTTTTTGCATAGCCTTGTTTATGAAATAAATATGCTGCACCCAACAGCAAGCGCCCACGAGGTGTGTCATCGAAGCATGCAATGGGCTGTATCTGGTCAATAGAAGTCGCAATCATCTTGTTATTTTATCCTATTTTTATCATTAGATTCCTTTAAAACTGTTGTCCTTATTCAGTTTTAAGCATATTTGCAAATAATCATAACATTTTGCACTTTACAAACCAAGCGCTTGCTTGGTAGATTGGGGTTAAATTCTAATCAGAATAATGAGAAAGCAATGACAATTAATCAGGATGATCAAAAAGTTGTAAAAATTGGATGTGCTTCAGGCTTCTGGGGTGACACAAATACCGCTGCCTTTCAGTTGGTACATATGTCCGATATTAATTATTTGGTATTTGACTATCTTTCAGAAATTACTATGTCGATTATGGCAAAGGCAAAAATGACAGATCCTTCGCATGGTTATGCACTTGATTTTGTCAGTCGTGTGATGACGCCATTGATTAAAAAGATAGCGGATAAAAAAATTAAAGTCGTCAGCAATGCAGGTGGTGTGAACCCTCTCGCGTGCCGTGATGCATTGCAGCAAGTCATTAGCAATGTGGGTTTAGATTTAAAAGTTGCAGTGGTTCTTGGTGATGATTTAATGGATCAACATCCTGAACTTCAAAAGAAAAATATTAAAGAAATGTTTAGTGGTGAAGACCTCCCAGCGCATGTTGCGAGTAGTAATGCTTACTTAGGTGCTGTTGCAATTCGTGATGCATTAGACTTGGGTGCAGACATTGTAATCACAGGGCGTGTCGTTGATTCGGCAGTGGTGCTCGGACCTTTATTGCATGAATATCAATGGTCACTTGATGATTACGATAAATTATCTCAAGGCTCACTGGCAGGACATGTGATTGAGTGCGGCGCTCAGTGCACAGGTGGAAACTTTACCGATTGGCGCTTAGTGGAAGGCTTTGACAATATGGGGTTCCCGATTGTAGAAGTTGCTGCTGATAGTACCTTTGTCGTGACTAAGCCCACAGGTACAGGTGGATTGGTCTCAGTGGGTACGGTGGGTGAGCAAATTGTCTATGAAATTGGACATCCACAAGCGTATTTATTACCAGACGTGACGGCAAATTTTAGTCAAGTGAAGCTGGAACAAGTCGGTGAGCATCGTGTCAAGGTATCAGGTGCAACAGGTACAGCACCAACCAATCAATATAAAGTCAGCACAACTTATCCAGATGGTCACCGTGTTTTGGTGAGCTTTATGTTGGCTGGTAAGGATGCGGAAGAAAAAGCATTGGCTGTATCCAATGCAATTTTAACCAAAGTTGAGCGCGTACTTACGCTACGTTCAGTACCGCCATTTAGTGAAAAGTCAGTTGAAATTTTAGGGACGGAATCAACCTATGGTGCACATCGACGGATTCATGGAAGTCGTGAAGTCGTGGTAAAAATTGCAGTTAAACATATGTTCAAAGAGGCCTGTATGTTCTTTGCTTCTGAAATTGCTCAAGCCTCGACAGGTATGGCTCCAGCGCTGACAGGTATTGTTGGTGGTCGTCCTAAGCCATCACCAGTGATTAAATTATTTTCATTCTTGGTCGATAAAGATCAGCTGAACATTGAGGTTGATCTCAATGGCGCACGTCATAGCGTGCAAATTCCAAAGGGCAATGACCTTAATGTCAATACTTTGCCTGCGGGTGAGGTTGCTCAGTTGACAGGTCAGGAAATTGAAGTGCCATTGGTGACTGTTGCACATGCGCGTAGTGGTGATAAAGGGAACTACAGCAACATCGGTGTGATTGCACGTCAAGCTGAATTCCTGCCTTGGATTCGTGCATCACTGACCGAGGAAAATGTCGCGGAATACATGAAGCATGTATTTGAAGGAACAGCAGAAGGGCAATCCAACAAGGTTATTCGTTATGAATTACCAGGGATGAATGCACTGAATTTTCTGCTTGAAAATGCACTTGGCGGTGGTGGTATTGCAAGCTTACGTATTGATCCACAAGGTAAGGCATTTGCACAACAGTTACTCGATATGCCTGTGAAAATTCCAGCATCATTGCTCAATAAATAGTAAAAAAGTTGAGGTGAGTGTAGTCGCCCCAAACTGATTAATTGAAAAGCAGTATAAATAAAAAGATTCAGAAAGGAAGAATAAGCAGATGAGTTATCACTCCATATTTAGAGCAGACGCCTTTAAGGATAAAGTCGTTATCGTTACAGGTGGTGGATCAGGAATTGGTCGTTGTACGGCACATGAATTATCTGCACTCGGTGCCCAAGTGGTGATCACAGGGCGTAAGCAAGAGAAGCTCGATAAAGTGAGCCAAGAAATTACCGAAGATGGCGGTAAAGTTCATACAATTGTTTGTGATAACCGTGAAGAACAACAAGTCAAAGATATGATTGCTGAGGTGATTGCTCAGTTTGGTCGAATTAATGGTCTGGTGAATAATGCCGGCGGTCAATTTCCATCGACTTTAGACAGTATTTCGGCGAATGGTTTTGATGCCGTGATTCGTAATAACTTGCACTCAACCTTCTTTTTGATGCGTGAAGCCTATAACCAATGGATGGAAAAAAATGGCGGTAGCATCGTCAATATGACGGCTGATATGTGGGGTGGTATGCCGGGAATGGGTCATTCGGGAGCTGCACGTTCAGGTGTTGACAACTTGACCAAGACAGCTTCTGTCGAATGGGGTAAGTCCGGTGTTCGCGTCAATGCTGTTGCACCGGGTTGGATTCTTTCTTCAGGGATGGATACCTATTCTGGTCCTGTGGCTGAATTTATCATTCCAAATTTGTCTGGCAATGTTCCCCTGCAACGTATGGGAACCGAGTCTGAAGTCTCATCTGCAATCGTTTATTTACTCTCAGATGCTGCTGCATTTGTCTCTGGTGTGACACTGCGTATAGATGGGGCTGCATCTCAAGGCACACGTATTTTCCCCTTGTCTGATGCTAAAAATAGCGAATCTTTTAATGGGTTCCACCGCGCATTTATTCCAGATGTTATTAAAAACAAAAAGTAATTAATTTGAAGGATCACCATCATGACGATACTCCAATCTGAAGTTACAGTCGGAAGTGAAGTTTTTGAAACCAATAAGAAAGCACTACTTGCTCAACTGGAGGAAGTGCGTGCCGTTCAACAAAAGGGGGTTGAACGCTCTTATGCTGCAAAAGCTAAATTTGAGAAGAAAGGTAAAATTTTGCCTTATGAGCGTGTACGTTTATTACTCGATGCAGATTCACCATTTGTAGAGCTTTGTGGTCTAGTTGGCTACAACATGCATGATGATAAAGATGGATCTGATGCAGGGGGAGGCATTATTGCAGGCATTGGTTTTGTCAATGGTGTGCGTTGCTTGGTGACTGCAAGTAATAGTGCAATCAAAGGTGGAACAATGGCACCGATGGGTGTGCATAAAACGCTGCGTTTGCAACAAATTGCCATGAAGCAAAAATTACCAATCATTACGTTAGCGGAAAGTGGTGGTGCTAACCTGAATTATGCAGCTGAAGTGTTCACAGCAGGTGGTACGACCTTTGCCAACCAAGCGCGTATGTCAGCGATGGGTATTCCGCAAGTGTCTGTGGTTCATGGTAATGCCACCGCAGGTGGAGCGTATCAACCTGGGCTGTCTGATTATGTGATTACAGTCCGTAAGCAAACTGAAATGTTGCTTGCTGGACCGCCATTACTGTTGGCAGCGACAGGTGAAGTGGCGACTGCTGAGGAATTAGGTGGTGCAGAAATGCATGCTCAGGTTGCAGGTACAGCAGAGTATTTAGCAGAAAATGATGCAGATGGTATTCGTATTGCACGTGAAATTTTTGGACATTTGAATTGGAAAGAACACACCGAAAGGCTCAATGTTGAATATAAAGAACCGCGTTATTCAGCAGAAGAGTTATTGGGGATTATTCCGAGTGATCCAAAGCAACCTTTGGATATGAAAGAGATTATTGCACGTATTGTTGATGATTCAGATTTCTTTGAATTTAAGAACGAATATGACTCACATACGGTATGTGGCTGGTCGCAAATTGGTGGATTACATATTGGGATCATTACCAATAATGGCCCAATTACGCCACAAGGCGCAGCCAAAGCAGCCCAATTTATTCATTTATGTGAACAAACACGTCGCCCAATTTTATTCTTGCATAACACCACAGGATTCATGGTGGGTACTGATGCCGAACAAAACGGCATTATTAAACATGGTTCTAAACTGATTCAAGCTGTTGCCAATTGTACTGTGCCTAAGATTTCCATTGTTGCACATGGTTCTTATGGGGCAGGTAATTATGCCATGTGTGGTCGTCCACTCGGACCAGAATTTATTTTTGCATGGCCCAATTCCCATGTTGCTGTCATGGGCTCAGCACAGGCAGGTAAAGTACTTCGTATTGTAGCGGAAGGGAAGCAGAAAGCTTCGGGCATGGAGCCCAACGAGCAGATGCTCGATTTCTTAGAGCAAAGTACCGCGATGAAGTTGGAATCTCAATCTACTGCACTATTTAACACAGCGATGATGCATGACGATGGCATCATTGATCCACGAGATACACGTAAAGTACTCATTTTCTTATTACAAACTATTTATGAAGCGGAGAAACGTGAATTGAACCCAACACGATTTGGGGTGTCACGTTTCTAATTTCTCACAGGTGCTTTTTCTCACAGTTATTTTGCAAAGATTAATGCGTTACAAGTAAAAGAAATAGATGAACAAAATTAAAATTAAGGATATTCAATATGAAATTTACACCAGAACATGATGCTTTACGTCGTACAACACGCCAATTTGTAGAAAATGAAATTAACCCATTTGCTGCTGAGTGGGAAAAGGCAGGTCGATTCCCCATTCATGAAGTCTTCAAAAAAATGGGAGACTTGGGGCTTTTGGGGATTTGCAAACCTGAGGAAAATGGTGGTTTAGCCCTCGACTATTCTTACAATTTAGTCGTGGCTGAAGAGTTAGGTGCGATTAATTCAGGTGGTGTGGCACTGGCAATGGGTGTGCAAACGGACATGGCAACCCCAGCGATCGCTCGTTTTGGTAGCAAAGAGTTACGAGATGAATTCTTAACACCTGCTGTTGCGGGTGAAAAAGTGGCAGCGATAGCTGTGTCTGAAGTTCAAGCTGGCTCTGACGTTGCAGCACTGAAAACCACAGCAACAAAAGATGGTAATGACTATATTATCAATGGTCATAAAATGTGGATCACCAACTCATTACAAGCTGATTTCTTTTGTTTGTTGGCGAATACTTCTGAGGGCAAACCGCATTTCAATAAATCGATGATTGTGGTGCCTGCAAATACACCCGGGATCAGTTTCTCTGAACCTTTAGATAAGTTGGGGATGCGTTCAAGTACCACGGCGCAAGTGTTCTTTGACAATGTACGTGTTCCGCAACGTAACTTGGTGGGCACGGAAGGCATGGGCTTTATGATGCAAATGCTACAGTTCCAAGAAGAGCGCATGTGGGGTGCTGCAAATGCAATGGGTGGTATGTTGAACTGTATTGAAAAGACCATTCAGTACACACGTGAGCGTACGACATTTGGTCAGCCGTTGATTAATAATCAATATATTCATTTTCGTTTTGCAGAGTTAATGACTGAAGTAGAAGCGCTGAAGGCATTGAACTATCGTGCCTGTGAACTGCATATCGCTGGTGAGGATGTGACTCAAATTGCTTCTATGGCGAAACTGAAAGCAGGGCGTTTAACACGTGAAGTCGCAGATAGTTGTTTACAGTTCTGGGGCGGGAATGGTTTTATGGCAGATAACCCTGCCGCACAATTTTATCGCGATGGGCGTTTGGTTTCGATTGGTGGTGGTGCCGATGAAATCATGCTCGGTATCATCTGCAAACTTATGGATACCTTACCAGGTAAACGTAAATAAGGAGTATGAGTATGACCTATTCACATCCACTCAATCGCATCTTAGAAGATGACAGCATTCAATTAGAACAACACGGTTCCATCCTAAAAATATGGTTGAACCGTCCTGCAAGTCGCAATGCAATGAGCCTTAATATGGTCAAATCGATCATGAGTGTATTTAAAGCCATTGCGGATGATACTTCAATTCGCGCCGTGGTTTTCCGTGGACACGGAAATCATTTCTGTGCTGGTGGAGATATCAAAGATATGGCAGGCATTCGTGCTGAGGCGATGAATGTAGGGAGCAATAAACCTTATATCGATTTCAATCGTGTCTTTGGTTCGATGATCGAGCTGGTTGATCAAGCACCGCAAACTGTAGTGGCAGTATTAGAAGGTGCGGTATTGGGTGGTGGCTTTGGCTTGGCCTGTGTGTCTGATATAGCAATTGCACATGCAGATGCACAATTCGGTTTACCTGAGACTGGTTTAGGTATTTTACCTGCACAAATTGCTCCATTCGTTGTGAAGCGGGTTGGATTGACTCAAGCACGTCGTTTAGCACTTTTAGGTGGACGTTTTAGTGGTGAAAAAGCACTTCATGTTGGTGTAGTGCATGAGGTTGCTAAAACACCAGGTGAACTTGAACAGTTGATTGAACAAACGCTAGATCAAATCAAACGGACTGCGCCATTGGCTTCTCGTGCAACCAAAGCGCTGATCCATCGTGCACAACATGAGCCTTTAAATACTTTATTAGATGATGCCGCTGTGCAATTTGCCGAGGCTGTCAATAGTGCTGAAGGTATGGAAGGTACGATGGCATTTATTCAAAAGCGTAATCCAAATTGGATGGATGATTAATTGCGCTATTGGCTTTAAGTCAAAGTAAAAGAATGGAAATATCTCCTTGCTAAATCGAGGAGGTTTTAAAAATAATAATGGTGATCATATGGCTTTTTCAAAAGTATTAGTGGCTAACCGTGGTGAGATTGCTGTTCGTGTGATGCAAACTGCTGAAGCGATGGGGTATAAAACAGTGGCGGTGTATTCTGAGGCTGATCAGTATGCACGACATGTTCAAGTGGCAGATGAAGCCGTATTTATTGGTGAATCGAAAGTCTCAGAATCTTATTTATCGATTCCTAAAATTATCGAAGCTTGTAAAAAAACAGGTGCAGATGCGGTGCATCCGGGCTATGGTTTTTTATCAGAAAATACCGATTTTGCCCAAGCGTGTATTGATAATAATATTACCTTTATTGGACCTACTGCTGCCGCAATTGAACTCATGGGCAGTAAACGCCTGTCTAAGATTGCGATGATTCAGGCAGGTGTACCCTGTGTATCAGGTTATGAAGGGGATCAACAAGATATTGATTTCCTAGCAGAGCAGGCACGTAAAGTGGGTTTTCCTCTGATGGTTAAAGCTTCAGCTGGTGGTGGTGGACGCGGTATGCGTTTGGTTCATCAAGAATCAGATCTGCTTGAAGCATTAACAACCGCACGCTCTGAAGCTGAAAATGCCTTTGGTTCAGGCGAACTGATTATTGAAAAAGCGGTGATTGCACCACGTCATGTAGAAATCCAAGTTTTTGGCGATACACATTGCAATTATGTTTATCTGTTTGAACGAGATTGTTCGATTCAGCGCCGTCATCAAAAAGTAGTTGAAGAAGCACCTTGTCCCGTGATGACACCAGAATTACGTCAACGCATGGGAGAAGCGGCTGTTGCGGCTGCTCAATCTTGTGATTACGTTGGCGCAGGGACAGTTGAATTTTTATTGGACGCATCGGGTGAGTTTTATTTCCTAGAAATGAATACACGTCTACAAGTCGAACATCCGGTGACAGAAATGGTTACGGGCCTGGATTTGGTTGAATGGCAGCTTCGCGTGGCGAATGGTGAGACATTACCCTTGCAGCAATCTGAATTGACTTTAAAAGGTCATGCGATTGAAGTACGTCTTTATGCCGAAGATCCACGCTTAGACTTTTTACCGCAAACAGGGAAAATCTTACGTTGGAAACCTGTTGAATCTAAAAATGTTCGTATAGACCATGGCATGTTGGCACAAGGTGAAATTAGTCCGTTTTATGATCCGATGGTTGCGAAAGTGATTGCCTATGGTGAAACACGTACAGATGCTATTCGTTCACTGGCACGTGCAGTCGAAGAAAGCGTCTTGTTGGGTGTAAACAGTAATAAAGAGTTTTTGGTTAATTTGCTTCGTCACCCTGTTGTTGTAAAAGGGGATACCAATACTGCCTTTATTCAAGAACATTTCCAAGATGACGTCAGTTTAAATAAGCAAAGTCTGAATTTGGAAAGCTTGGCATTGGTGGCATCGCTATTGACCAATGCATCAACCCAAAGCAGTTGGAATACAGGGATTTCATTATCTCTACCTCTCAAACTTCGTTACGATGAGCAAAAACTTGATTTGATCGTGAAGCGAGAGGGTTCCGCGGTCACGGTTGAAGCCTGTGGTGAAACGCAGACAATTCATCTTTTGGATCAATCAGATGAACAATTGATTTACGTGATCGATGGTGTACGCCGTAAGATAGATTATGCAATCGAAGCTAACTTTGTTTATCTAGATGCAGCCAACGGTAATATTGCGGTAGAAAATATTACCTATTTACCCCCTGAAACTGCCGAAGTTGCGGGTGATGGTAAAATTCGTGCACCAATGGATGGATCGATTATCAATGTTATAGTAAATGCAGGTGACGCGGTCACTAAGGGTCAAACATTACTCATTTTAGAAGCCATGAAAATCCAACAGCAAATCAAGTCAGATGTTGATGGTGTTGTGGGCGAAATTGTGGGACAAGTCGGACAACAAGTAAAAAAACGACAAGTTTTACTCAATATTGATGGTTAATGCTAGATATATTTATTATTGAAAAATGACCCGCTTAGGCGGGTCATTTTTGCAGAGACCATTAAAAAATTATTGATCTGCTTGAAGGATGACTTGTTTTGCTTGTTTTAGACTATAGAGAAGTTGTCCAAGAAGAACATCTTTAGCCGCTAAAGTCACAATAACCATCGGATTCTTTTCGGACGGAACTGCAGTTAAAATGGCTTTCCCATTTTCAGCATCTAATGTAATACTTTGACAGCCAGTTAATTGTATTTCATTCAAAAAGGCACTAACCATTGCAAGTATTGAGCTACTCACTGCTGCGAGTTTACTTGAGTTTAATGCATCACGTCGAGAAACTGTTGCCAGTTCAAAACCATCAGATGAACAAATCATAATGAAGTCGACACCTTTAACATTCAGGAGGACATCATTGATTTGATCTTTTGCAATCCTAATGAGTGAATCAGGAACTTGTCTTTGTTTTAAAGCAGGAATCATAAATAAAAGCCTTACATGTGTTCAATTTCTAGTTTTGTAATTAATGCTTCGATGAGTAAAAGCACATCCATCTTTTTGCGAGCATCAATAAAGAAAAGAGGATAGTTTTGTTTCTTCTCTATTAACCATTGACGATAAATATGTGTAGATTTATCTAAGTTTGCATCAGTGTGTGTAATACCGATGATGATGTTGTCTGTATGATCTTTGAAAAAATTAATATAGTATTCAAGATCTTCAATGGCATTTTTTAAAGTGTGGTCGACTAAAATAATCGCCCCAATAGCACCTTGGCTAATCACTCCCCACATAAAATTAAAGCGATCTTGTCCTGGAGTACCATAGAGTCCAACTTTAATATCATCCTCAAGCGTAATCTCCCCATAATCGATGCCCACTGTAGTATGCATTTTTTTATGAGATTGTTCATCAGTGTTATATGCTTCGGTTGATAGAACAGAAATATCCGATAATGATTTAATAGCTTCAGTTTTGCCTGAACCCATCGAGCCTGCGAATACTATTTTGTGCTTTTGAATAATCATATGAACCTTCTGCTAAAAACCAAATTTTCGTTTAAGTTTTTTAAAAAAACTGAGTGTGGAACTTTGTTCCTCTATAGCCACTGCTGTGTTTAAGTCGACACCAAATTTGGCATTTTTTGCTGAAATGGGTTCAATATTATGAATAGCTTGGTTGGCGGCAATATATTTTTGAACAATGTAAACAGGAATGTCTAATTTCTCAGAAACATCTGAAATTTGAGCGCCTATCATAAATGCTGCTGATAATTGAAGAATAGGTTTTGTTTCGGAAAATAAAGGCTGAGACCAATATTTAATTTTAAAATAAGCCGATACTTCAGGCAATTCTAAAAGATAATTTGAGCTATAAATCAGTTCAAAGACCCAGTTTTCTAAATTGACTTGATGCTTGCGTGATATTTGCATTAAATCCGCTGTCACAGCATCATTGTAATGAATAGACGGATCTGATCTTGGAATTTTGCGCAACAGGTAAGGCCATGCAGCATGTGCATGGTGATCAATCACAGCGACAATACCATTTTGATCTCTTAAAGTAAGCTTATGGCAGTACTCAGAGTAGAGACCGTTAAAAAAATGATATGTTTTTAAAGGTATATTGGACTCAATTTTTTCAATTGCAGGTTGTGTCACGTTATATTTAAAATTAATACACTTTTGAATTAGGGTATTTATGGGTGTGTCATCATTTAAGGATATAGAGAATAAGTTGGGGTCAGCATGATTTTTATCGATACTTTTAATAGTGATTTTTAAAAAAGGGATTTTTCTTTCGGTAATAATTTTTTGAATATGTTTACTTTCAAAAAAAGCATCATTAATCAAAATGCAATCTAAATTAGAATCATTGAGGGTTGTCCAGTTCATATTAATAGAATTTGGAGCATTTTTTATTATTCTTTTTTTTATTTCATCAATGGTTATTGAGCCCAACCCAGATATTGCAATATTGATAACTTTGTTGTTCATTTTAACTCTTTCATAATAGGTGAGTAAAAAGCCCATTTACTCAATATAAATGGGCAATTTAGAATTATGAAAAATCTAATTCATTTTCGAAGCTTTTTAACTCATGGCGTGCCATAGCTAAATTAGATTTACTACGATCTAATACTAGATATAAGAAAATATTTTCATTTTTCTCTAAAGGACGAATAAGGTGATACTGTTTACCTAAAGTAATCAAGATATCTTCAATTGAATCATTTAGGTTTAATGCTTTCGCTACTTTTCGTTTTGCGCGAACAACTTCAGTATTACCCGCAGCTGCAAGTTCTAGGTCAATGCCACTACCACCTTGAACTGCTAGTGCTAATCCACTTTCCCCGTCAACTAATGCTGCTGCACAAAATCCATCGATTGATTCTAGTGATTGTAAAGTAACTTTAGCCATAATCTATTTCTCTCTTAATATTTGTATTCGATTATCATTGAGTACCAGTAAATAATCTTAATTAAATTAATCTTAATCATAGTATTTAAACTGGTCTACTGAGTATAAATAATGATAATAAAAAATCAACAATACATAATAACAATTTGTTTGGCTAAGCATGTGAAATAAGTTTGTGTTTTAATTTATTATGTGACTTTAATCACAAATATTACTAAATTTTCATGTTTAATCTATTTTTTTAATATTTAAAAATTTTTAATTTTAGTTGTAGAGTAATTATTTTTTATCTTATTTGAATAATTTTTTATGTCTAAATTATTTTTAGTAATCATTGTGTTTACTTAATCTTAATATTAAAAGATATTTATTATTTTTATATGAAGATTAAAAGCTTGATTCAATAAAAAATGCCTAATTATAAATTAGGCATTAAATATGTCACAACTAAGGTATAGGATTAAGCCAATACCGTTTGTAAAGCACAGTAAAGAATGGCTAAAACAAAAATCGCAACGGCAGGTTCTACAATTTTTGACCAAGTAGGCACTGGTGTAACTACAGGTTCAGCAACTTCATGTGAATCATTATGTACGTGACTAACCATTTCATTAAACTCCTTCATCGTTTGATCTAATGATATCTCGTCTTCAATGATCGGTTGAGAGCCAATTAACTCATTTAGTTCATTTGTTGACCAAACCCAATCCTTTGCTAGACCAGATAGGTGCTCGATCTGACCGAATAGCAACTCACGCATGCCAGACTGTTTATAATTGCCTGTTTCGTCCAGCTGTTTTAGCTCTGACAGTTGGAAGCTAAGAATTTCGCTTGTTGCTTGCTCAAGTTCAGGTTTTGCAAGTTCAGATTGATTTTGCTTAGAAGTGGTTAAGTGTCGAGACACTTCTTGAACATATAATGGGTCTTGAGAATGAATTTCTTGATAAATTTTATCTTCATCTTTGCGCCAAAGACTAATTAACCGTCCTAAACTTAATGCATTAATTTCATTGAGATAATGGCAACGCTGTTCTGCTGAATACTGGCTCAGAAGCTGAGGCTTTTGACTCTTAATCTGCTCAGCAAAATATTGTACTAAATCAAAAGCCATCAATTTCTCCTATTATTTAGTCTAAAATCCTTAGACTTGGTTTTTTCTTCGGTGTTTCTATTTGTTCAATTTCGTTATGATTTGATTCTACTTGATTTTCAGTCACTTGTGCATTGGAATATTCTTCAGGATCGAAGAACAATCCTTGACCATTTTCTTTTGCATACAAACCTAAAACGGCATTGAATGGCACATAAATATCTCGAGATACACCACCAAAACGTGCTGAGAAGGTTACAGCATCATTACTCATATTAAGCTTATGTACTGCATGTGGAACAATATTCAGTACAATTTGCCCATCTTGAATGAACTGCGTTGGAACCTCTGTAAATGGCTGGGTTGCATCGACAAGCATATAAGGGGTTAAGTTGTTATCGCAGATCCATTCGTATATTGCTCTAGCAAGGTATGGACGTGTCGGTGTTAAATTCAATTCTTGTTCAGACATGAGAGATGACCCATAAAATTTGCTAATCTAAGCTTAATGGTACTATTGTTGACTTAGATATGCACTATAGCGATTCTTTTCCTGCAATGTTAAAGACTTTGAGAATTCTGGACGATTAAAGATACGTTGGCAATATAAATGGATTGGGCGACATTGCTGTTTAGGGAGTTCTATACCCATTAAACCCAGTCTTAAAAAAATCGGTGCGAGCATACAATCCAAAATAGAAAATTGCTCCGACATAAAGTAAGGATAATGTTGAAATAGTGGCGTTAAAGAAATTAAAGTATCTTTGAGTTGTTTTTGCGCTTTTTTCTTTTGTTCTGGATTTAAAGTATCGGCATGACAAAGCATGACATCTGCGAGCTTTAACCAATCTTGCTCAAAGCGCCAAATATATTGTCTTTGTTCCGCACGAGGCGCTGGAGCATCCGCATAGAGTTTATTTTGACGATATCGATCATCTAAATACTCAGAAATAATACTCGTATTAAATAGTTTTAAATCATTTTCCAAAAGCATGGGCAGGCGATTATAGGGGTTGAGCGTGGCCAGATCTTCATCTTGATCATCGGCGATAATTAAATGATGTTTAATTTGTTTTTCTGCAAGAAGGAAGCGAATCCAGTGAGAGCGAAAGTCATCTGCATGGCTATACAGTGTAATACCTTGAAGCGGAGTATTCTCAACAGACATAAAAACAAGCAAGCTAAAGTGAATCAGATAGGATACTAAACTTAGACAATAAAATCACGGAGACTTTGCGATCATTCAATTCTCATTTATGGACAATTGATCTAATTAGGAAGATATGCGTTATACATATTTAAAAATAAATTTAGTATACGTGATTGTTCAATATTTCTTGTTTGTACTATTTCCTTACAAACTTCGATATCAAGGTACCTCAAATCTTTCTATACACGAGAGATTTCTTGATGCGATTTGGTATTTGTTATTCTTGAAACTTTCCTATTTCCTACTTTTTTACACAGTGATTGTTTTTCTGATTCCTGTCTATCTTTATGTCTTTGAATATCTATTGTTTAAAAAAATAAATGAAAAGCATCAAGTTAAGGCGATTTATTTTTTAATAGTTTCGCTTATAGCAAGTGATGTTATTCGATGGCTGATTATGGATTTAATCAGACATTATTGATTTAAGTGTTATTAAATAAAATAGAGCTACATAAAAAAACCTCGGCATAAGCCGAGGTTTTTTGTCCGATTCGGTAAACGAATTAACGTTTAGAGAACTGAGGACGTTTACGAGCTTTACGTAAACCAAGTTTCTTACGTTCAACTTCACGAGCATCACGAGTAACGAAACCAGCTTGACGAAGAGCAGGTTTTAAAGTTTCGTCAGAAGCGATCAATGCACGAGTAATACCGTGACGGATAGCGCCTGCTTGACCACCAATACCACCACCAGCAACAGTGATGTAAAGGTCAAATTTCTCAGTAACTTCAAGAAGTTCTAATGGTTGACGAACTACCATACGAGCAGTTTCACGACCAAAGTACTGTTCAAGAGTACGGTTGTTGATTACGA
This sequence comes from Acinetobacter sp. CY73, assembly GCF_059515865.1. Classification (NCBI taxonomy): domain Bacteria; kingdom Pseudomonadati; phylum Pseudomonadota; class Gammaproteobacteria; order Moraxellales; family Moraxellaceae; genus Acinetobacter; species Acinetobacter sp. CY73. The sequence goes on from NZ_JCAKMZ010000020.1 coordinate 19,965, forward strand.
GTTTACCAGTACCAGCTGATAGGAAAACACGTGCAGTTGCGGTCTTACGGCGACCTGTACCATAGTTAGTAGCCATGTGCTGTATCCCTTAGATGTCCAAAACTTGTGGCTGTTGAGCAGTATGTGGATGCTCAGTACCAGCGTACACTTTCATTTTTTTGATCATTGCATAACCAAGAGGACCTTTAGGTAACATACCTTTAACAGCTTTTTCTAAAACTGTTTCAGGTTTGTGAGCGATTAACTTTTCAAAGTTAGTCTCACGGATACCACCAGGGAAACCAGTATGGCGATAGTATTTCTTATCTTGTGACTTCTTACCAGTCACAGTGATTTCTTCAGCATTGATAACAACGATATAGTCGCCTGTGTCAACGTGAGGAGTATAAGAAGTTTTATGCTTACCGCGTAAACGACGAGCGATTTCAGTCGCAAGACGACCTAAAGTTTTGCCAGAAGCATCAACAACGTACCAGTCGTGTTGAACTTCAGCTGGCTTAGCGCTGAGAGTTTTCATTAACCACTACCTATTATAGTTGGTTTGGACGGTGGAATCTGTCCAAACAAAAAGGAGTGCGAATTCTAAAGGAAAACCAATAGATCCACAATCGAAATATAAAATTTCAAGCGCTGTATTTTAATTGAATTCGTCCGCAATTGAAAGCGTTTAAAAGATAATCGAAGATTAATTTTGATCTTTAATTTTATAATGTGACTTACATCTCATTTGGGTGGGTGATTTATTTTTTCGTTATTGCGATATTTTTAATATAATCTTTATAAATCATATATTTAATTTGTTTGTTTGTCTAAATTTGTTTTTTGATTCGAGTGTTTGTTTTATAACCTAGATACATTGAAATGATTATATCTACTCAAAGAAATAAAATAACAAGGAAATAGTCAATTATTTTAAATATTACTTTTTTGATGTACAAAGGAATCTTTTAATCTGTTTATAAGCTACCGAAAATGAAAACAAAATTATTATTTTAAAGAAGTTCTGTTTTATCAAAGATGAATTGAATTGGTCGTTGAAGTAATGAATAAAGTTAAATTTGATAAACCCTATTTTTGATTGAACATCGGTACTGAATTTATGCAATTTGTTTTAGCTTAGAGTCAGTCAGTCTTGAAATCAGTTCAGTTCATTATTTTAATGCTGTGTATAATTATAGATATTGCATTTTTGAAGATGAGTCATGCTTCCTTTTTATGTCACAAGTGGTGAACCTGCCGGTATTGGGCCGGATATCTGTTTGAGTTTGGCTGAACGTGTGGACGAGCGTCCGATTGTTGTTTTAGCTGATCTAGAGATGCTGAACGCACGAGCCAAAGCGATGAATATGGACGTGGAATTGATTCCTTTTAACGGACAGCAACAATCTTCATTACAAGGTCAATTGTATGTGGAGCATGTGCCGTTAGCTCAAGATGTGGTTTTGGGGGAATTGAATCCTCAGAATTCAGCTTATGTACTGGAACAATTAAGACGATCAGCAGACTATGCAATATCAGGTCAAAGTGTAGGTGTGGCAACAGCACCTGTGCAAAAATCAGTAATCAATGATGCGGGTATTCATTTCAGCGGACATACTGAATATTACCAAGAATACGCGGGCGTGGATCGTGTGGTCATGATGCTTGCAACCAAAACGTTAAGAGTTGCATTAGCCACGACACATTTGGCGCTTCGTGATGTACCGGATGCTATTACTACAGAACGTTTACATCAAGTGATTGATATTTTAATTCGTGATTTAAAAACAAAATTTAAAATTGAACAGCCGAATATTTTGGTCTGTGGTTTAAACCCACATGCAGGAGAAGATGGCTATTTGGGTATGGAAGAAATTGAAGTGATCAATCCGGTACTGGAGAGTTACCGTGCTCAGGGTGTAAAGATGAGCTTGAGTTTACCCGCAGACACCTTATTTACTGCTGATAATTTAAAAGATGCAGATGCAGTTTTAGCGATGTATCACGATCAGGGTTTACCTGTGTTAAAATCGCAAGGATTCGGGGAAGCTATTAATATTACCTTAGGTTTACCCTTTATTCGAACATCAGTTGATCATGGTACAGCACTCTCCCTTGCAGGCACTGGACGCGCGAAAAGTTCAAGTTTGCACGTTGCTGTTGATTTAGCACTAGATTTAGCACGTCACTGATTCAGTATCACTTATTCACGTTGGAAATGTTTTATGTATCAAATTAATGCCTTAAACCCAAAAGAAGAAGGGCATCAGGCTCGAAAACGATTTGGTCAAAACTTTTTGCATGACCAACGTGTTATCGCAAAAATTGTGCGTTCGGTAAACCCACGTCCAGGCGATAATGTGTTGGAAATTGGTCCCGGTTTGGCTGCATTAACCTCACCGTTAATTGGTGAATGTGATGCCTTGACTGTGGTCGAACTTGATCGTGACTTAGCAGCAGGCTTACCAGGTCGTGTACCACATCCTGAGCGATTAACCATTATTGAGGCGGATGCTTTACGCTTTGATTATTCAACTTTATTTGAAGATGGTCGCCCTCTACGTGTAGTCGGTAACTTACCCTACAATATTTCAACGCCATTGTTATTCCATCTCTTGGAATTTGGTGGTCAAGTGAAAGACATGCATTTTATGCTTCAAAAAGAAGTGGTTGATCGTATTACTGCAGAACCAAACACCAAAGAATATGGTCGTTTGTCTGTGATGATTCAATATTTTTGTAAGCCAACGTTCTTGTTTGAAGTGCCGCCAGGTTCATTTAATCCACCACCAAAAGTAACTTCAGCGGTTTTCCGTTTAGAACCTTATGCGGATAAACCCATTGTTGCTAAGAATGAAAAAGCATTGGCGCGTTTAGTTTCACATGTATTTACGCAACGCCGTAAAACACTTCGTAACAGTTTAAAAGGCATGTTGGCAGAAGATGGATTTGAGAAAGCAGGTGTTGATCCAATGGCACGTCCGGAAACGTTGTCATTAGCACAATTTGTGGCTTTATCTGACAATATGGTAGGTTAATCATGCAACGCTCCAATATTCGTTATAACTATGTGATTGGTGATGTTCAAGGCTGTTTTGAAGCATTGAAAGCATTATTAAAAGAAATTAAATTTGACCCAGATCAAGATTTTATTTGGTTTGCAGGAGATTTGGTTGCACGTGGTGAAAACTCAATTGGAGCGTTACGTTTTATCAAAAAATTGGTTGACTCAGGTGTTGCGGCAACGGTACTGGGTAATCATGATTTAAATCTACTGGCTGTTGCTCGTGGTATTAAAGAGCCCAAAGATAAAGACAATACGCGTGATGTGATTGATGCCATTGATAGTGATGATTTAATCGATTGGTTACGTAAACAACCGTTATGCCTATTTCCGAATGAGCACACGATTTTGACCCATTCAGGAATACCGTGTATTTGGACTGCTGAACAAACGGCTACTTTAGCGAAAGAAGTTGAGGCAATCATTTCAAATGACGATTTTGATTTAGTCGATGCTTTCTTAACAGACATGTACGGTAAAAAACCAAGTTTATGGTCAGATGATCTGGAAGGAAATGCTCGCTTAAGATGTATTACGAACTATCTGACACGAATGCGTTTGACTACTGCATCTGGCGAGTTGGAATTTAGCTTTAAAGATTCTTTAGATGATCCAATGCCACAAGGATTTAAACCTTGGTTTGAATTTGAATCAGAAGCGACACAAACGCATCAAGTGATATTCGGGCATTGGGCAGCATTACAAGGTAAATCGATTTCAGACAAAATCCAAAATGTGGATGGTGGTTGTGTCTGGGGGCATCAGCTATTGGCGTATCGTTTAGAAGATCAAAAAATGTTTGCTGTGGATAATCCAGTATCGGCTTACCAGTCATGATTGATTATTAAGTATTAACATGATTTTTTATAAATGATGGATTAAGAAAGCCACGGCATGTGGCTTTTTTGTTTATACATGCAAAAATTATTGCGCACGAATCCAAGTTTGACTACGTCCAATTGCAGATACTCCCACATATCCACGCATTTGTAATCGTTTACCATTCGCACTCAACTTCGCACTCATAGAGTAAATTTTACCGCTTAATGGATCTAAAATTTTGCCACCTTTATACTGATTTCCTTTGTCAAACTTAAGTCCAGTCAGCACATCTAGACCTAAGATCGGTTTGTTGGTATAGGGCGCTGGACAATTTACACAGGTTTCTTTAGGTGTATAGCCTGGTATAGGCGTAATTTTAATGATTTTAGCGTTAAAGGTATTATTTTGATCTTTTCTGATCTCAAGTATAGCTTTAGAGGCCCCAGTTTTATCATCGACACTGTGCCATAACCCAGAGATATCTTGAGCAAAAATTTGAGTGGAAAAGAGTATTCCTGTTACAGCGAATAATATTTTTTTTGTCATTTCAGTTCCATTGATTAGAGCATTGAAATTATTCAGAAATCGTAATTCACTAGAGTAAAAACTCAAGAATTTTCTTAAAATAATAGATAATTTGATGGTTTACAAGTCTCTAAATCATAAACCCCAATATTGAGGTCTATTTTGAGATGTACTTAACATTTTTTGTTTAATTGAGCCGAATCCACGTTTGGCTTGTTCCGAGACTGGAAACTCCTACACAGGCACAAAGTGTTAATCATTTACCAGATTGATTTAATTTAGCTTTTATTGAATATAGCTTCCCCGACAAAGGGTCAATGATTTTGCCACCATCAAAGTGATTCGCTTGTTTAGATTCCACTCAGCCTTGAATCAGATCTAAACCCAAAATAGGTCTATTGGTAAAAGGTGCTGGCAGCTTTTACAAACTTGGTGAAGAGTATAACCAGCGCGAGGTGTGAGTTTGATGACTTTAGCCGTATAACTCGCGTTTGCTTCTTTACAGTTTTGAATGATGGTCTTGGGAGTGCCAGATCGATCATCGATCTATTGCCATGTACCTGTAATATCATCCGCAATGACGATATTACTCAGTAATGTAAAAGGGATTGCTAAGAGAAATTTGCTGAATCCCATATAAATGACCCAAGAACCTGTGAATAAATTTGGCACAGCATCTTAAGTTGGAAAAATTAACTAATTAATCACCTGAACAGTCTATTAAGTCACATGTTGTTCAAAAAACTAATAAAGAGTGGTAGCCATATCGCGGTGAAGACGGCATTTACCGCCATACCAAAAGCCGCGTAACGACCTGCCACACTTCCACGTTGCCATGCTTGTGCTGTACCAATCGCATGTGCTGCTAGACCCAATGCTAAGCCTGAAGCGCGTTCGTCATTAATATGTCTTAAGAGCAAAGGTGAAAAAGCTGAACCGATCACACCTGAAAGAATCACAATTAAAATCACGAGACTGATTGGTGCATGCAATAAAGTCGCGATATTGATTGCAATAGGGGTGGTGACGGCACGTGTGGCAAAAGCCATAATAGTTGAATCAGCCATATGGAATAAGTAAGCCAGTCCCATCGGTAAGGCAACGGCGCTGATACTTGCAAAGATTAAAATACCCAGAATTCCTTTTAAAGGAAGGTCATCGTAACGCATTGCTGCAAGTGGAATGGCCAAGGCGACAGTCACGTATCCAAGTAAATGATTAAATAATGGATTGACATCTTTCATGTAGTTTTCGTATGGAATCCCTACAAGGAGTAAGAAGCAAATGACGAAGAACATACCAAAAACAATGACAGGAATTTGTGGGATTTTTCTATTGCACGGTTTAGCCAGCATATAGGCAACGAAGGTCAATGCAAATGCGAACATAATACTGAGCATGATTTTCCCCTATAACCAACGTTTAGCCATTTTGGCGTAAATCCAAAGTGGAAGCAGAGTGCTCACACACAATACAACGAGTAATAACGGGATCTCTTTACCCATGTAAACCAGCATAATGAGAGAACCTGCGCTGATGGGTAGAAAAGCAAAAGCACTTTCCTTCATCAATTTATTGTTTACATCGACCATCCGTGGTGGAATTTTTTTGAATTTACGCCATGTGAACAGAACAACCAATAAACTCAATAGTCCAATCAGATTACCCAGTTCAGGTTTGCCAAACTGAGTTGCAATCCACACGGCGGCTTCACGGAAGCCTACAATTAAAACTAAGGTGCCGATCCACGCTGGCCAATCTATTTCTTTCATCCATTGCATCATTATTAATCTACTGGTTTGTTCATTTTTTATGTTTAACTATTCACGTTTTAACTCATTTAACCTTTAATTTCAAACTCTTCTAAAACTCTTTTAAATTGTTGCGCTTTTTCACCTAAAATTTCATCGATTGGTAAATGTGCTTGTTTAATCAGTTGTTCGAGTTTATGAGGTGCCATGCAAACCTTTAAAATCAAGTTGCCTTCTTCGTCATGACTTTCAGATTGAATCACATTCAATGCATAGAGTTGAGTTCTGAGCTTGCCATAAGCGGGTTTAAGCAATATTTCAAAAGTCTGTAATTGTCCCATAAGACATTCTTGTACAGCTTGTTTGAGTAGATCTAAGCCTTGACTTGCATGTGCAGAAACATACACACGATCAGGTAAATGTGGCTCCGCATAAATAATCTTGGCATCTTCGCCTGTTTGATCAATTTTGTTATAAACACGTAGAATTGGAACTTGAGTGCCGATTTCCTTGAGTACTTTTTCTACCGCTTCAATCTGCTCTAATTTTTCAGGACTACTTGAATCAATCACGTGTAAGAGTAGGGTGGCTTCTAAGGTCTCTTCGAGCGTTGCTTTAAACGACTCAACTAGCGCATGTGCCAAGTTACGTACGAAGCCCACGGTATCTGCAAGAACCAATGTTCCAATGCCATCCCAGTTTAAACGACGTAAGGTCGGATCGAGTGTGGCAAAAAGTTGATCAGCAGCATACACATCACTTTCAGCCAAAATATTGAACAGTGTCGATTTACCCGCATTGGTATAGCCCACCAATGAAACCGTAGGAATCGATGCTTTTTGGCGAGCACCACGTCCTTGAATCCGGGTTTGACGGACCTTTTCAAGTTTCTCTTTTAATTGGCTAATACGAAGTCTAAGCAAACGACGATCCGTTTCAAGTTGAGTTTCACCAGGGCCACGAAGACCGATACCGCCTTTTTGACCATCGAGTCCCATACGGCCACCCACCAATCGGGATGCTAAATGATCGAGTTGGGCAAGTTCCACTTGAAGCTTACCTTCATGCGTACGTGCACGTTGCGCGAAGATATCTAAGATCAAACGAGTACGATCAATCACGCGGCATTGAATGACTCGTTCAAGATTTCGTTCCTGTGAAGGCGTGAGAGAATGATCGAAAATGACAATATCTGCTTCTAGTTCTTTTACGCGTTCAGCAATTTCTTCTGCCTTACCTGAACCAATAAAATATTTAGAGTCCGGTTTAATTCTTTGAGCTTGAATGTGGTCAAGAATATCTGCACCGGCTGATTTTGCCAGTAAACGAAATTCTTCTTGATCAAGATCTTCAAGGATCTGAACTGCGACACTAATGAGGACAACACGTTCGTTACCTTGACGTTGCTCAAAATCTTCCACTAAGTCCCTACTCCATACTTAAAATTCTATTTTAGAGTAAAAATCATGAAGAATGGGAAATAGATGGTTTTAGAGCGCTATTCCATGAAATATGGCAATAAACAATAACATCACTGCAAATAAACCACCCACCATTGCTGTAATCGCCAATAGAGCATGATGGATCGGCATTAACCACTGTTCTGAACTCGGTTGCGGATGCTTCATAAATTTCAATCAATCTAAATAAACGATAAATTTATGATATTAAATTTAATACATAGATTGAAATTGAATTTTTTGATCTTTGTATCTGGTTTTTATAATCAATGCATGTCCAGTTTAAAAGGTATAGAATATTTGAAAATAAACGATCAGAAGCTTCCGCTGATTTACTATGCGACAAATTGATGACTGAAATAATGCCTAAGAAGTTAAATATATTTTCTAAAACAATGCTGTATTCTCGAAAAATTACTGCAGGTTCTGCAGCAATGATTGAAGGGTTTTATTTGATTTTTAGGCATCAAATGTATAAAGAGCCTAATAATCCCCAAAACACACGTTATGTTCAACATTTTTGTCGCCGTTTGATCAATGTATTCAATATCCAAGTACAAGTGCATGGTGAGATCCCACGACAGCCTGCATTATGGGTGAGTAATCATATTTCGTGGTTGGATATTCCTGTTTTGGGTTCAGGGGCACGGGTTTTCTTTTTAGCCAAGGCTGAAATTGAAAATTGGCCGATCTTTGGCAAATTGGCGAAAGGTGGCGGAACTTTATTTATTCAGCGTGGATCTGGGGATTCAATTCGAATTAAAGAGCAGATCACAGAATTTTTAAAACAAGATATTCCGGTATTATTTTTCCCAGAAGCGACCACGACCGATGGAACTAAAGTAAAAAAAGTGCATGGTCGTTTGTTGGGGGCTGCGATTGATGCTCAGCGCCCCATCCAAATTTGTTTAATTTGTTATGTGAATAAACAGGGTGAATTGGATAACGTTGCACCCTATATCGGTCATATTAGTTTTACTGAACATGTCACACGTGTTTTAAAAATGCCCAAAGTCATTGCACATTTAAAAACACTTCCTCAAATTGATGTGGCTGGTCATACGGTGCAAAGTTTGACCCAAGAAGTGCAAGAGCGAATGCAGCAAGGCTTGGAACAACTTCAGCAAGAAGTCTTGCTACAAAATCCGAAAGCGTCTTAAAAGCAGCAAACATTTATACCAATGCTAGGGGATTAAAAGCGTTGAGAACAGGCTTGGATGTTTTTGCTACAACGCTAGTAAAGATGAAGTCGGTTCTCGAAGCGATTACGATCACACTAAATTGCACTTGATCATTTTTTAATAGGCTGGGAAGCTCTTTTTCTTCATTAATTCAATTGATGAGGATCAAGAGACAGTGATTACATAAAACCTTCTATAGGCAACCATGAAATCATTTTAACGCCTGCTCGTTGCCACCATTTCATTTTAGGTTCTTTTGTTAAGGTTTGAGTTCCTTCAGGTGTTTGCTGTAACCAATTGATCTTTTGATTGGGATCTAAAACCAGTTTATAAGCATACTTCTGTAAGTTACTATCCATTGTACGATGAACTGCATCTGCTAAATTTTTACTGTTTAAAATCACACCAATTTCAGTATTTAAATTAGCTGAACGTGGATCGAAATTAAAAGAGCCAATAAAAACTTGTTTATCATCAAGCGCCATTAATTTGGCATGTAAGCTGGAACGACTTAATCCCTTTAAACTCACTTTAAGCTGTTTCGATATTTCCTTATTATTTTTATTTTGAAACTCTTCGGGCATAGCGGGCAAAAACTCGTAAAGTTCTACCCCATTTTTCAACAGATCTTCACGATATTTACCATAAAAAGCATGTACCAAGAAAACGTCATTGGCTTTATAAGAATTGGTGAGTACTCGAACCTGAACACCACTTTGCGCAAGTTTACTTAGTCGCTCTTCGCCTTTTTTCTCAGGAACGAAATAAGCTGAAATAATATCTACACTCTCTTCAGGCTTTTCAAGGCGTTCAACAAGTTGAAAATTAAGATGTTGTTCTTTTTTTGCCTTAGCTTTGATCTTATCAGGTGAGTCTTTAATGACTTGAGCTTTTACCCAATCCAGTTTAATCCCTGAATTTAACCATTGATCAAAATCATGGGTTCGATTGCTGAGATCAAGATAATTTTGAATCGATTTCTCTTCATAATGTGTCTTGAGCTGTTGTTTAAGTCCTTCATAACGTAATGTGTATTGCTGATGATTCACAATATTACGTACAGGATAAGCATAATTGTGGTTCCAGTACTCATCGAAAGAATGAGTGATTTCCTCGACAGCTTGACCGACCAACATCACATCTACATCTGAGAACTGATAATTATCACTAACGTTATAATATTGATTACTCATATTACGACCACCAATTAAGGTGATTTGGTTATCAGCGGTAAACGTTTTATTGTGCATTCTACGGTTAATGCGTTTTAAGTCGATGATCATTTCGACTGGACGTAAACGTCTTAAACGATAGGGATTAAAGAGTTTTACGTCAATATTTTGATGTTGATCGAGCGCAAGATAGATGGCTTCCATGGCTTTGGCATTGTTATCATCCATCAGTAAACGAACTTTTACTCCACGATCCGCGGCTTGGATAATTTTGTAGAGTGCAAGGGAACCAATCGTGTCGTTATCCCAAATATAATATTGTAAATCTAAGGTTTTCTCGGCTTTATCAATCAATTGCAGCCTTGAAGCAATGGCTTCTAAGGGTTCATATAAGATGTGATAGCCTGTTAAATCTGGATTTTGTGCTTTGAGTGGAGTGATGATTTTAGACAACGTTGTATCATTTGTATTGGTATCAAAAGCGTATTGTGCAGGAATAATTTGTTGTTTGGGAAGCGTCGTACATGCGGGTAAGCCGACCACTAAGCAAGAACTTAGAATCAAAATCGAGCGATAGTGAGGCTTAGATTTTGGTATGAATTGAATCTGATTCTTGTTTATGGTTTGCATAATGTATTCGGTGAACTCGCTAGGCTAGAGTATAATTCTCTCAAATCAGAAGATAAATGCGCCGAACATGCTCGTCGTCGCGTTAAGAGATAATATATGTGGACAACAAATACCATTTTAATGGGTTTTTATATCATTTTTGCTATCTTGGCTGTGTGGGGAGTCGCGCAAGCTTGGATTAGTCAATCACGTACAGAAACGATTCACCCATTTAAAGCCTTTGTGCATTTGTTGGCATTTTACCTTTCTTATTTATTATTTCCATTGTTCTTTTTTAGTATTTTTGCAGGATGGATGGAAATTTTCTCTTTGCATCAAAGCATTTTTTCATTTTTACTTTCTACTCTATTGATCTATGCACGTTTTATCGAACCGCATATGGTGAAAATCAATCATGTGCAGTACCAGCTCTCAAATCCTGATATAGAAAATAATTTAACCTCTCCTCAACATGTAAAAAAACCAGTCAAAGTAGCGCTCATTGCGGATTTACATATTGGTCTTTTTTCTGGACATGAGCGTCAGTTAAAAATTATCGTTGAGAAAATTAATCAGCAAAAACCCGATTTTGTCGTGGTGGCGGGGGATTGGACCTACGAACCTGAAAACAAATTGGCAGATGAATTAACTATTTTGAAAGGAATTCAAGCACCGGTTTATTCTGTGAATGGAAACCATGATGAACAATATCCTGGACCACCGATTCAAGCATTACTCAAGCATGCACTTGAAGTGAATGATGTGATGGATATCGAAGGGAAGATAGTTGAATTTGATGATTTTCGTTTAATTGGCGTTGGTGATCTGTGGGCTGGTAAGGCTGATATGCGTTATATGCCAGATTTACCACAGGATAAACCATGGCTGATTCTTTCTCATAATCCAGATACTGTGGATATGGTGCCTAAACTGCCGACTCGACCATTGATGCTCTCTGGTCATACTCACGGTGGACAGGTTGAATTGCCTTGGTTGACCAATTATGTGATGCGTAAAGTCTCTATCTTAGGACATAAGCGCGGTTTGTATCAGCATGAAAATGCCGATGTCTTTGTATCGGTTGGAACAGGAATGGTCGGTGTTCCATTTCGTTTTCGGGTACCACCCATGATTGATATTATTGAGATTCATTAATTCAAGTTTGGCTTTCTAACGCATTTCCAATCCATTCTGAATGATCATAAGGCTCTACAGATCATGTATTAGCCTTGAAGAACATAAGATGCTATTGCAACACCCAGCAATACTACAATCAGCAGAATCATGAGTTTGGGAATACCACTTTTTTGCCTTAGATCTTCAACACCTTTAGAGGCTTGATGAGGTGATGCATGAGAAAACATTTTCAACCGAGCGTAAGCTTGAGGTGATGTAGTGTTTGCATCAGATTTTGAGCATTCATTACTATCAGATTGCATAGCATTTAAAAAATCATGTTTGCTCGAATATTGTGTACCACGTCCAAATTTATGCATAGCCTGCTGCCATAAAGGATGAAACTCATCAATTTCAACTTCCATACCATTGTCATATTTTATAAAAACTTGCCGAGTTGAGTAATGACTGATAATGGAAGACATAGATGTGCTATCAGCATTATTTCCAACTTCACTTTCTTGATCGGCGTTGAGTTTATTTCTGTTATGAGAGATATTCATCAAATTCGGATCAGCATTTGGATTTTCAATCAAATGGTCAACCAGCTCTTTTGCTTCTCTTAAACTATAATCTGTATTTTCTACTAAAAAATTTACAGCCTCGACACTCCTGTTGTCTTCAATCAGATTTAAGACTTTATCAATTTCTTCTATGGATATCTGAGACATAATTTATTTCACAGTACATATGTTTTAATTATATCTTAATAATATAATGCACTTTTAATATAAGTTTTATGTAATTCATGTATTAAATCTAGACATTAAAAAGCCGGCATTTGAGCCGGCTTTTGTTTAAATCTAAAAGATTAGATTTGGCTATTTACATCATCATTTTTCGTTTCGCGAATCATTAAGAAAGCAATTAAAGAAAGAATTGATGCTGCAGTTAAGTAATAACCTACTGCAGATAAGCCATATTCCGTTGCGAGTTTAGTTGCAATCAATGGCGCAAAAGACGCACCAAAAATACCAGCCATGTTAAAGGTCAATGCTGAACCTGTATAACGTACTGATGTCGGGAAAATTTCTGACAGTACGGTACCAATTGGACCATAGGTTAAGCCCATGATCGCTAAACCGATACAGAGGAACAAGAACACAATCAGTGTGCTACCCGATTCCAGCATATCTGCAAAGAAGATACCGAAAATTGCAGAAACGACACATACACCAATAGAGGTTGCACGGCGACCAAACTTTTCAGCGAGTACCGCAGAAAGTGGAATGAAGGCTGCAAAACAAAGCGTTGCTACAAGCTGTAATTGAAGGAATTCTTCACGGCTATAGCCCAGTTGTTTTGTACCCCATTGTAATGCAAATACGGTCGTTAAATAGAATACAACGAATGTACAAATTGCCGCGATTGTACCCAATACCAACATGCGAGAATGCTTTTTAAATACTTCAACAAAAGGAACATTTACTTCTTTTTGTTTATCTAAAACATTTTGGAATGCAGGTGTTTCATGCAACTTCAAACGAATCCATAAACCTACGATGACCAATAATGCACTTGAGATAAACGGAATACGCCAGCCCCATTGCATAAACGCTTCTTCAGTCATAAATGCGCCAAGCGTTAAGAATGAACCTGTCGCCAAGATGAAGCCAATCGGTGCACCCAACTGCGGGAACATGCCGTACCAAGCGCGTTTACCTTCAGGGGCATTTTCAGTTGCTAAAAGTACTGCACCTGACCATTCACCACCTAAACCTAAGCCTTGACCCAAACGACAAAGTGCAAGGAGTAATGGAGCAACGATACCAATTTGTGCATACGTTGGGAGTAAACCAATGGCTACGGTCGATAAACCCATTGTTAATAAAGCCGCTACGAGCGTTGCTTTACGACCAATACGGTCACCGAGATGTCCAAATAGAGCTGCGCCAATTGGGCGTGCAATGAACGCAATCGCAAAAGTGGCTAAAGATTGAATTGTTGCAGTCATTGGGTCTGTACTTGCAGGGAAAAACAAGTAAGGGAAAATAATGACTGCTGCTGTCGCATAGATGTAAAAATCGAAGAATTCGATTGTTGTACCCACGAGACTTGCAGTTAATACGCGTGTTTTAGAGTTTGCGGGTTGAGTTTGTTCTGCCGCTGAATTTGATGACGCCATGAGAAACCTTACACTTCATAAAAATAAAAGAACTTAGTTTTAAAAGCGTAATCTTTTTAAAAAAGGCGTAATTTTTTAAAAAAATACGAAATACCGAATTTTTCCACTGATTTAGGGTTGCTAAAGATGTGGTCAATGACGGTTATAGCACGTAAAGATAAATTGCGAGGAAATGTGATCCTGCACCGATCAATACAAAAATATGCCAGATAGCGTGGGTATATCTTACATTTTTTAACACATAAAACAATGCGCCGATCGTGTAAGCAAGTCCACCTGCAATGAGAAGGATTAAACTTTGATCACTTAAAAAGCGTTGCATATCATCAATTACCAATAAAGCCAGCCATCCCATCACCAAATAGGCCGCCAGAGAAATTTTTTGGAAACGATGAATAAAAACCAGTTTGAATAGTGTACCAATCAATGCAATCACCCACAGTGCAATCAGTAAATACTTGGCTTTGTCTGTTGGTAAAGCAATAGCGAGAAAGGGGGTATATGTTCCAGCAATCAAATAATAAATAGCCGTATGGTCTAATTTCTTATACCAATAGCGTTTTGTTTCATCAGTTGAAAAATGATAAATCGCTGAACTCGAGAACAATAAAATTAAACTGAAAGCATAAACGCATAAACCAATAAATTGACCTGTGGGTAAATAACTGCCTTTCATCAACATAAAAATACTGGCGATGAAAGCGAGTACAGCACCAACCGCATGACTAAATGCATTGATTTTTTCTTCTACAGGATCGTAACTTTGAGTTTTTGGAATTTTGGCTTGGGCCATGATGATATGTATTCGTTAAAAGGTACATTTCTATCATAATCAAGTTTTACCTTTAAAGTAAGACGCTTTAAAATAGAGGACTAGATCGATTTGAGTTTTAACTATGTCCCATGTGGCTTTCTCCTTTATTCAGGAACAAGAGTTTTTAGATGCAACGTTGCAAGCCATTGATACGCATAAAATTGATCGTGTAATTTTAAGTCAATATAAAGGTGAATTGGTTGATTTAGAGAAGATTACGCTACGTCTGATTCAGCTTCAAAATGAAACTGTGTTAAATGCAGTGTATCGATATAAGACGCAAGATATCACCAAGAACTATACAATCAGTGAGGCTGAAACAGTCATTTCAGCGTTGATTCAACAATGTAAACAAGCAAATCTGTTTACGGATGCTGAAGAAATTCAACTGAAGAAAAACAAGAAAAAAGCCATGCTGACTCAAAGCCAAACTCAAACAACAAAGAAAGTTGACAGCGCTCAAGGTCATGACCGAGCAAAACATCGATTTGTTGATCAGAATAGTTTGTTCTTACAACATCTTGGAATCACTGATGCGAAGGCACAAATCATTCCAAGTATGGCGCGTAAGTGGAAACAAATTAATAAATTTGTTGAAATATTTTCAGGTGCTTTAGAGCAAATTAATCATCAGGATCGCTCTTTGAATATAGTTGATTTTGGATCCGGCAAAGGGTATCTCACCTGTGCCTTATATGATTATATCAATCAGCATTTTCAAACGCCTAAAGTGACAGGGGTTGAGTTGAACCCGAAAATGGTCGAGTTTTGTCAGAACATTGCACAGGCTTCAAACTTTAGCCAATTGGATTTTTTCCAAGGCGATGTACGTACCT
Source organism: Acinetobacter sp. CY73 (assembly GCF_059515865.1). NCBI lineage: Bacteria > Pseudomonadati > Pseudomonadota > Gammaproteobacteria > Moraxellales > Moraxellaceae > Acinetobacter > Acinetobacter sp. CY73. Next base: position 35,479 of record NZ_JCAKMZ010000020.1, read on the forward strand.
ATGAACCAGAACATTTGGATGTGATGATTGCACTACATGCCTGTGATGTGGCGACGGATTTTGCAATTCATACGGGGATTCGATTGGGTGCTCAAGTGATTATGTGCGCGCCTTGTTGTCACAAAGAGTTGCGACCACAGTTACAAAGCCCAAAAGTCATTCAGCCGATGTTACAGTTTGGCATACATGCAGGTCAGCAAGCTGAAATGCTGACAGATACCATTCGCGCATTACTGTTGAAAGCCTATGGTTATGAAACCAAAGTGTTTGAATTTGTCGCTTTAGAACATACCAGTAAAAATAAAATGATTTTGGCGACCAAACGTAAAGATTTTTTTGAGCCTGATGTAGAGGTGATCGCTCAAATTCAAGATCTGAAGAAGATGTATGGGATCCAAAAACATTCGCTGGAATTACTGCTGAATAATCAATGGGATCAAAAAAATATTGGTGAGAAGTGTTAATCATCTTTAAGAGTAGTTCCTACTGCTTTTTTAATATGTTTGTCTAATCAGAAAACATTAATTAAGCAATAAGAAACTTCGGTCATAGGAACATTAGGGGATAGCAATGAGTGAATACATCATCAAAAGTGGCTCTTGGGCTGAATTAAAACGCGATGCAGCACAGATTCGCCGTAAAGTTTTTATCCAAGAACAATCTATTCCTGAACAAGATGAATGGGATGATCAAGATGCTGTTTCACTTCATTTTGTTGTTTATGACCTCAATCATGAGCAGAGCCAACCCGTTGCTACAGCACGATTATTAGAAAATAATAGCATCGGGCGTGTTGCAGTTCTAAAGGCATATCGGGGTAGAGGAATAGGTCAATTGATCATGCAACAGATCATTGAATATGCTCAAACTGAAAAGCGTCAATGTTTGAAACTGTCCTCTCAAGTTCATGCCATTCCTTTTTATGAAACGCTGGGCTTTAGAATCAAAGGCGAGGAGTATTTAGATTGTGGAATTCCACATATTGATATGTATTTAGAAGGACATAGCTGAAACTAAATTTTATTAGAGTCTAAGTATAAAAAAAGAGCTTATCAATAAGCTCTTTTTTATTAACTGAAATTTATTAATGACTATGTTCTTTGCTTTCCGCTAGAGCTTGATCATTGTCAGACATTGCTGCATGTTCTTCGGCAGTCATTTTGTGATCCGCTGCAGTGGCATGTGCATGTTGAGATGCTTGCTCATGTTCTTTTTTCTGTTGTTCAGCTTCAGCTAATGCTTCTTCAGACATGACTGGTGAGTTTTTAAATGCATGTTGATGCGTTGCTTTATTCTGTTGGCTTGGCATATAGTCAGGCTCATTGGTCACTGCCAAATAGAAGAAGCCCATAAAGAAGCAACTTAAGATCACGGCAATGATTAAGGCTTTCCAACCCCAAGGTGATTTTTCAGGAGAAGAATGATCAGTCATAGGTCTGTACCAAGCGATAAGAAGACAATTCGTTAATGTAACTTTATAACACAAAATCAGCAGTGATAACTTTAAAATTGATAAAACCCTATAAATATTAAGGTATTTATAATGATAATCAAAGATAAAAAATCTATGGATTATGATGAATAAATTTAAATGCTTGATTAAATTTAAGTGTATGAAATAAAGATTTATTTTTGATATTAAACCCGAATAATCTGTAGGTAAATTAAAGCAATACCCATTGTCGTCATGGCGATTGCCATAAATTTCATCAAATAAGTTTGGAAATGAGGTTGGTCTAATAGCGCTTTCATTTTCAAAGCAGAGAAAATATATAAAGCACCGACAAGGGCTAAAGTGAGTATCGTACTCAAAACTAACATCATCATAAAAGATAGACTGAGTGATAAGTGTGTACCAAAAATCGAAGGCAACAATGCTAAATAGAATGTGATGGTTTTCGGGTTACTTAAAGTAATGGCTAAGCCAACGACGTAATCTGAATGAAGCTTTTTATTTGATTGTTGATTGTATCGTTGCTTAAGTTGATCTGCTTGCAATTCTGAGGAGAGTGGAACTTGTCGGAAATGCCACAATTTCCAAGCAATATAAAATAAATAAATACATGCCAAGATGATCAGAATTTTACTGAGCATAGGGTCAATGAATTGATTGATAAAATTCAATCCTGATAAGGCAATCGTCAGATAGATCAAATCCCCTGTAATGAGTCCTAAAAGCATGAATAAGGCATTTTTATAATGATGGGTTAAGGTTTTAAAGAGCAGTCCGAGCATTCCTGGGCCAGGAATAAGTGCTGCGATTGAGAGCGTGATGACATAGGGAATAAGATCGAGAAAATAATTCATACTGGTTTTATAGGCTAAAGATTTGGAATTATTTTGTTTTAAAATTAGAGGTAAAACTGATCTATTTATTTCTATATTGGCTATATTTAGGGTATAAAAAATAATATTTATAATAAATTAAGGTTAAATTTTCCAATGAAAATCGATAAGACGGATGAAAGCATCCTGAGAATTTTACAGCAGGATTCAAGGACGACGAATCAACAGCTTTCAGAAAACATAGGAATGTCTGCATCACCCTGTTGGCGCCGAGTAAAACGATTAGAAGATGAAAAATTGATACGTGGATACGGCGTTCTCTTAGATCGACGAAAACTAGGTTTAGGTGTCATGGTCTTTATCCGAGTTTCTATTGATCGGCATAGTGAAGCAGAAGCTTTAAAATTTGAAGAAGAAGTAATGCAATTAGAGGATGTTGTAGCTTGTTATAGTATCGGCGGTGATGCTGATTTTTTATTGCAAGTGGTCTCGTATGATTTGGATACTTATGCTGAATTTTCGATGTCAATCATTCGTCGATTGCCTGGTATTAAAGAAATGCAAAGTATGTTCACACTCAAAGAGATTAAGTCTTTTCAAGGTTTTCCTGTTCGTAGAAATGTTTAACCATAATGTTTAGTCATGTTTTGAGAAATCGATGTCTTCAATGATAAAAAAACCTCTCACAAGGAGAGGTCTTTTATGATAGTGATTTAGATCTTTTCACCACTTTGAGCTTTACTGATTAAAAGCTGTGGTGCTTTGAAGCGCTCACCATATTTAGCTTCTAAGGTATTTGCACGTTGCAGGGCTTTGTTTAATCCATATTGATTGAGGAACTGCAAAGCACCGCCTGTCCATGGGGCAAAACCAATGCCAAATATTGAACCAATATTACCGTCAATCACGGACTCTAAAACACCTTCTTCAAGGCAACGTAGGGTATCTAAAGACTGCACAAACAAGAAGCGATCAATCATTTCTTGCTCTGAAATATCAGTGTCTTTCTTCCAATGGCTTAAACCATCCCATAGATGCTTTTTGCCACCTTCAGGATAATCGTAGAAACCTGCGCCTGCTGCTTTACCCTTACGATCAAACTCATGAATCATACGATGAATCACATCATCAGCACCTGAGCGAGGGAGGTCTTTACCTTCAGCTTGTAATGCTTTACGTGTTTCTGACGCAACATGCTCAGATAAAGTGAGAGATACTTCGTCTTGAATCGCCAACGGCCCGACTGGCATACCAGCTTTGAGTGCTGCCATCTCAATTTTTGCTGGGTGTACACCTTCAGCGAGTAAACGTAAACCCTCTTGAACAAATGTACCAAAGACACGACTGGTAAAGAATCCACGGCTGTCATTCACCACAATAGGCGTCTTGCCAATTTGTTGGACATAATCGAAAGCTTTTGCCAAAGTTTCGGCAGAGGTTTCTTTACCTTTAATGATTTCAACCAGTTGCATTTTATCAACAGGGCTGAAGAAATGTAGTCCGATGAAGTTCTTTTGATCTTTGCTGGCTTGTGCCAAACCTGAAATAGGTAAAGTTGATGTGTTCGATGCAAAGACACCACCATCAGCAAGATAGGTTTCAGCCTCTTGAGTGACTTTGGCTTTCAACTCTTGATTTTCAAAAACAGCTTCAATAATCAGGTCACAACCTTGAAGATCTGCTGCTGAAGCCGTTGCTGTGATCAAAGACAATAATTGATCACGTTTTTCAGCGGTCATACGACCTTGTGAAACACGTTTGTCTAAAAGCTTTTGGCTATAAGCTTTGCCTTTTTCAGCATTTTCAATCGATACATCTTTAAGAACGACTTGAATGCCTTTGATGGCTGTTGAATAGGCAATACCTGCACCCATCATGCCAGCACCCAATACACCCACTTTGGTTGCTTGCCATTTTTCGACATCTTTAGGGCGACTTTCACCTGACTTGATCGCATTTAAACCATGCCAGAATGTACCAATCATATTTTTCGCCACTTGACCTGTTGCCAGATAAGTGAAATATCGTGATTCGATGGTGAGCGCCGTATCCACATCCACCTGTGCGCCTTCAACCGCTGCGGCCATAATCGCTTCAGGAGCAGGGTAACAGCCTTTAGTTTTATCTCGAAGCATGGCAGGTGCAATCGCAAGGACTTGAGCCACTTGTGGCGAAGATGGTGTACCACCAGGGATTTTATAGCCTTTCACATCAAAAGGTTGTTGTGAGGCTTTTATAGATGGGGGATTGGCTTTGACCCAAGCGATTGCTTTATCCATTAACTCTTGTTCTGAGTCAGCTGTATCTTGAATCAAACCCAAAGATTTCGCTTTATCAACACCAAATTGCTTGCCTTCCATCAGGAACGGAAACGCATTTTGTAAGCCGAGCAGGCGTACCATACGGGCAATACCACCACCACCAGGCAGTAAGCCTAATGTCACTTCAGGTAAACCAAATTTTGCTTTAGGATCATTTAAAGCAATACGTGCGTGACAACCGAGGGCGATTTCCCAACCACCACCTAAGGCTGTGCCATTTAGCGCAGCCACCACAGGGACACCTAAAGTTTCGATGTAACGAAACTCAGCTTTCATCTTTTGAATCATGCCGAAAAATTCAGTGGCATGTTCTGGCTGAGCCTGAATCAGCTCATCCAAGTCACCACCTGCAAAAAATGTCTTTTTCGCCGATTTAAAAATAATGCCACTTATATCTGTTTCTGATTTCAGTTTAGAAACGATATTTTCTAGAGCGACACGGAAATCTGCATTCATCGTGTTGGCAGACTGATTCGGTGAGTCTAAAGTGAGAATAACAATGCCATCCGCATTTTTTTCATATTGAATTGCGCTCATGATGATTCTCCTTATACCAACTCAATGATGGTTGCAATACCCATACCACCGCCTACACAGAGTGTAGCCAAACCACGTTTTTTACCTTGGCGTTCAAGCTCATCCATTAAAATACCGAGAATCATTGCCCCAGTTGCACCCAGTGGATGCCCCATTGCAATTGAGCCACCGTTGACATTGACTTTGGCAGGATCAACTTTAAGTTCTGTAATAAAGCGCATGACAACTGCCGCAAAAGCTTCATTCACTTCAAACAGATCAATATCGTCAATGGTTAAGCCAGCCTTTTCCAAAGCTTTGCGCGCAGCAGGCGCAGGACCCGTCAACATGATCGTGGGGTCTGTGCCAACCAAGGCAGTTGATAATACTTTGGCACGAGGTTTTAAACCTTGTTCTTTGACTGCTTTTTCAGAGGCAATCAGCACAACAGCGGCGCCATCAACAATACCTGATGAGTTACCAGCGTGATGAACATGATTAATTTTTTGTGCTTCTGGATATTTCTGTAGTGCAACAGCATCAAAGCCCATACCACCCATCATTTCAAAGCTTGGATTCAGTTTGGCTAAGCCTTCGGCAGTGGTGGTTGGTTTGATGAATTCATCTTTATCTAAAATCTTTACACCCGCTTTATCTTTCACTGGAACAACTGATTTATCGAAATAACCTGCGGCTTGCGCAGCGGCAGCCTTTTGTTGTGAATTGGCTGCAAATGCATCCACATCAGAGCGCGTATAACCGTCTAAAGTTGCAATCAGATCTGCACCGATCCCTTGAGGAACAAAGGTAGATTTTAGATTCGTTTCAGGATCCAGCGCCCAAGGTCCACCATCAGAACCCATGGGAATACGAGACATCGACTCAACGCCACCTGCGACTACTAGGTCTTCCCAGCCAGAACGTACTTTTTGTGCAGCAAGATTGACGGCTTCTAAGCCTGAAGCACAGAAACGATTAATCTGAACGCCTGCAACATCATCATTCCAACCCGCTGCAATTGCAGCAGTTTTCGCAATATCAGAACCTTGATCGCCAATTGGGGTGACACAACCCAACACAATATCATCAACTTTAGAAGTATCGAGTTGATGGCGTGATGCCAATTCATTCAGTAGTGTGGTAAGTAAACTAATCGGTTTAACTTCGTAAAGTGATCCGTCTTTTTTTCCTTTTCCGCGCGGTGTGCGAATGGCGTCAATGATGTATGCCTCGCTCATATGCTTTCCTTTTTTATTAAATAAAATTTGTTGTGGTGCTTCGAGTGTAATTGATCTTTTTGAGAGTGCAATGACGAGAACGGGAGAGTCGTTTGATATTTTTTGTCATTTATAAACGGATTTTAAATAACAACAGAGTGAATCGAATCGATGATGTATTTAAAGACAGATGACGGAATTTATAAGATATAAAAGGGCTAATGTGATGACAAAATCGAAAACAAAGATCATTTTAAAAATATTGCTCGGAATCATTTTATTTGTTGTATTAGGCTTTTTATTGCTGATCAGTTTTTATATTTATATGATCTACGGAATTCACCCATCTGATGAAGGAAGCGGTGGTTTAGCTTGTGAATATGATAAAAATTTTAATGTCACAAAAGCAGAAATAATGCTGATTCAAAATGGAAAAAGAGTAATGTATCAGGCTGATCCAGAACTCTGTATAAGAGAGGCAAAAGACTTCCCTCTAAACTAAAAAAACCTGATCGAAATCAGGCTTTTTTGCAATTTAAATGAACTATGTGTTCCTTAAATTTGCTTAATTCTTATAGTGCAACAATATTTACAGCATTCGGGCCTTTTTGACCTTGAGCGATGCTGAATTGAACTTGTTGACCTTCAGCTAAAGTTTTGAAACCAGAACTAGAGATTTCGCTGAAATGAGCGAAAACATCAGGACCAGATTCTTGTTGAATAAAACCAAAACCTTTAGTTTCGTTAAACCACTTTACTGTACCATTTACAAGAGTTGAATTAGACATAATAAATCCTATTGATTTTTAATAATTTTAAGTCATTAATTTGACATTGTTTTAACTTGAAAATAACAAAGAGTAGCACTTAAAATCTGAAAAAACGGAGGATTATGACTAAAACTGCGATACTTAAAGAAGATTTATAGAAACAACACTTTTTTCTAGTTAATTTCATGATACAGCAATTTTAGTATTATTCAATCAATTTATAATAATTATTTAATATATTTATATTATTTAAAAATCAATAGTGTAGGTTGCTGATTAATTTAAAGTTATCATTTTCAATGAAGGTAACTCAACATATGAGATCAGATCATTACTTTAATTATAGGTTTCAAGTCTCTATAAATTTAACTCGTAAATAAAAAAAGCCCATAGAAAACTATGGGCTTTTCATACATTTAAAAAATTAATGATAACCATGGAGTTGACGATATAAACCTGGTGTTACGCCTGTCCATTTTTTAAATGCGCGATGGAAGGTACTGGTTTCACTAAAGCCGACTTGTTGAGCGACATCTTCTAAAGTTAATGAAGGATTTAGCAATAAGTGAATCGCAGCATCACGGCGTAATGCATCTTTTACACCTTGGTAACTCTTACCTTCAGCCGCTAAGCGACGACGCAAGGTTTGAGGAGAAAGGTAAAGCATTGCTGCAACATCATTCAATGTTGGCATCTCTTCACCAATTTGGCTCTTCAATACTTCACGAATACGTGAGGTGAGAGAATTGGTGTTTTTGAATTTCACTAAAAGTTTAGCAGGTGCACCTTTTAGAAACTCTTCAAGTGTATTTTCATCTTGACGAATCGGAAGGTCTAAATAATCTGCTGCAAAGGTGATTTCTGTGCGTGCTGCATCGAACTGTAATACGGGTGCAAAGAACAAAGCATCATATTCATCGGCATGTTGCGGACGCGGATATGAGAAATGAACGCGTTCTAATGGAATACGGCGCTCGATTAACCATGATGCAAGACCATGCCAAATCATCAGCATACTTTCGGTAATAAAGTGGTCAGGATCCATTGACTTTGGAATGATTGGAACAAGACGCGCTTCGTGCTTGTCACGCTCTAAAGAAACCGACCATTCATCACCAAATAATTTATAGAACTGAGAACAACGTTCTAAAGCTTCACCCAGTGTTTTAGCATGGATCACCAATTGGCACATAATGGCAAAAGTACCCAAACGACGCGGTTGGATATCAAAACCAACGTGTTCATCTTGAGTGACCATCCATAACATTTTCACAAAACGTGTATATTGTTCTGGAGAAATTCGGGCTTTAGGTTGACGGAGAAGTTCTGCTTCAATACCAACATGGGAAAGTAGAGTATCGACATCCATGCCTAAACGCTTAACACCGGTCAGGGCTGCATTCACAAAATGGATACTGATCGTATCTCGGCTCATGTTAAATCCTTCAGTATCTTTGATATTCACTTCTACTTAACCTAAATAACACTAGAATATAAATTAGCAATTATGACTAGAGTAATTGCTCTGATACATCATAAATTGCCGAAATGATCAAGGTAAATGGCTGAACATGACATTGTTTAGCTCAATTTAAATTTTTAATATGAATGAAAAATCAACATAATCACGGATCAATAATCAATGAACGCAGCTTTAAAAGGACTCAAAGTACTCGATTTTTCGACCCTATTACCAGGGCCATTCGCCACTTTATATCTAGCGGACATGGGGGCAGAAGTCGTACATGTGGAATCACCCACACGGCCTGACTTAATCCGATTATTACCGCCTTATGCCAATGGTCAAGCGACTTCACATAGCTATTTAAATCGTAATAAACAATCAGTTACCTTAGATTTAAAAAATCCTGAAAGTATTGCGCTGATTAAGCAGAAAATATCTGAATACGATATTGTCGTTGAGCAATTTAGACCTGATGTTATGCAACGTTTAGGTTTGGATTATGCAACATTATCGGAGATTAACCCGCGATTAATTTACTGTTCAATTACTGGATATGGTCAAACAGGTGTGTATAGAAATAAAGCAGGGCATGACATTAATTATGTGGCATTGTCTGGCATCGCTGGTCATTCTGGTCGTTTGGAAAATGGTCCACCGCCGATGGGGATACAAATTGCTGATGTTGCGGGAGGCTCATTGCATGCTGTGATTGGTATTTTATCTGCAGTGATTGAGCGTCAAACCAGTGGTTTAGGGCAGTTTATTGATATTTCCATGACAGATTGTGCGGTCACTTTAAATAATATGGCAGCTGCAGCGGTTTTAGCGGGGGATGCAAAACAACAGCCTGAAATTGAACATCTTAATGGTGGTACTTTTTATGATTATTACAAAACCAGTGATGGTCGATATCTTTCCATTGGTAGCTTAGAACCGCAGTTTATGTCTGGTTTAGCAACGACTTTGGATTTACCCATTCTCTTGCAAAAAGGTGCTTCATTTGATCGTGATGAGCGTAAAGCCGTCAAAGAAGCAATACAAATGAAGATTGCTGAAAAAACATTTGATCAATGGAAAACTATATTTTCAGAATTAGATGTCTGCGTTGAGCCTGTGATGCAACTAGATGAAGCTTTAACATCAGATTTGGCCCAACAACGTGGTTGGGTTGTCAATGTACCAATGAAACTCGATTCATCTGAGACAGAACCACAGTTGGCATTTCCTATTAAATTCTCACGATCTGAAGCGCAGTATCAATTTATTGGACAGGCTTTGGGTGAGGGGAAATGGTAATAGAGCGAAGCAATGAACCTGATTTATTTTTTTTAGTTGAGCCAGTCGAGTAGCTGGCGACTAAAAAAATTAAATTGATCATTTTAGTAATTTGCTAATTTCCAAAAATCAGTAATAATGACAAAGTTCGACTAAAGTCTAAATTTATAGACGATCATTAGGCTGCTTTTAAATGGATTTAATACAAATAAATGGACAGCCCCGTTTTGGGCGGTTTGCTGAGTTGCCAAGTGCCATTACTGTTTCTAAGTATGTATATAAAACGCCTTATGGAAAAACTTTAAAAAGTTGGCGTAAGAAACTTAAATTCAAGAAGTTTAAGTTTTGTAGCATTCAACATGAACACTATAGTATTGGACTTGCGATTGCAGATATTGCGTGGGCAGGGCATGGATTTATCTATATCTATGATCATCAGACCCAACAAGTGTTAGAGTGGAATGCCATCAATGTGTTGGCTCGTGCTACGCTTGTAGATGAGCAACCTTTATTTAATCATAGTCATTTTAGTCATTCTCCCTTCGAACTCGATATTCAACATGCCAATGGCGTGCGTTATATTGCAGTAAAAAAACATGGCGAAGAACAGCTTCGTGCTCGAATTTTTTGTGCAGGTACAGACCCTTTATCGATGTGTAGTCCGACAGGAACCAATGGTTGGACCTATACTCAAAAATTAACGACTTTGGCTGTTGAAGGCTTTTTCTTCAATAAACAAGGCGAACGCATTGACTTTAATGAACGTAGTTTTGCGGCATTGGATGATACTTGTGGTTTTTTAAGACCTGAAACGGCATGGTTTTGGTTGTCTTGTAATTTCTGGGATCAACAACAAAATCGAATTGGAATTAACTTAGCATCAGGTGTAAATGAAAGCTTTGGCAATGAAAATTGCCTCTGGATCAATGGACGGATGTATCCATTGGCTGATGTATTATTTGAAGTGACCGGTGAAAATCATTGGTCCATTCGTTCTCTAGACAACAAACTCAATTTAGTGGTTGAAACGGGTTGGCGCCGTTATGAGAATCTGAATCTACGGATGGTCGGTAGTCAATTTAGCCAATGGCAATCTAAAATTACAGGACAGATTGAAACAGAAGATCAGGGTATTGTTCATTTTGATCAACAATATGGACTGCTTGAGCAACACTACGCGAAGTGGTGACTGTTTGAGATCCTAATAAAAGCTCATCTAATCAGGTGAGCTTTTTTACTTAAAAGATTAGATCAGTGAGCTGCCTGCCAAAAAGCCTCACCTGCGACTATGGGATCTTGTGTTTTCGCTAAAGTCTCCACCCAAACTTGATATTGTTGAATAATCGGATGTTGACTCGGGTGAAATTTTGGATCAAACCAATCTAAATAGTCCTGTTTTTTTAGGGTCAATATGCCTTTTTGACCAAGGAGCCATTTCAAACCTTCTTTAAACATTTTGACTCTTTCAATACGACTAAATCCATCTTGTTTTAACAAACCATGAGTTCGTTGCATGGTAAAACCAAACATCATGATCGTAACCAAAATCAGAGCGGTATACCGAACCACGTTTGAAGTTTTCGCAACATCAATCATCACATCATAAGCAACGTCGCGGTGCTCCATTTCCTCAATACTATGCCAAGCAAAAAGTCCACGAACAAAGGGATGTGCACCCTGCATGGTACTTTTTTCGCTAAAAAATGTGGTCGCCATCAATGCTGTCAAATGCTCGCATGAAGCTGTAATCGCAATATTAAAGGTGTTTGGATAACGTTTTAGGGCGTGTTTGAAACGTTGATTGACCTGTCGAATATATTTTTCAATTGGCATTCCTTGATTGATCAAAATTTTATTCATTTTGTTATGTGAAATGCCATGTTGCGCTTCTTGTTGAATGAAATCTTTCACACGACTGGCTAACTCAGGGTCTTCGATTTGATTTTGAAAAAGTCTTACACATTCAATGAAATAACGTTCTCCATCTGGAAAGGTTAAACTCAATGCATCAAAGAGTCTTGTTTTAAAAGGATCATTATCGAACCAGAAGCGCGGTACTTCATCTAAGCGAAAATCTAGATTTTTACGAACCACTGGATCGAAAGAAGGATGATTAATTGCATTCATTTTATTTTTATCGCTCAAATCAATTGAATTCAGATTATGCAAAATAAATGAAATAGGGTCTCTATCATGAAAGATCATTTTATTTATCATAATGCTCTTTATGAATACTCAACAACTCAGTGCATCGACTCAGTGTATTGAGCTTAACATGATCAATTGATTTTAAAATGTTAACCAATCAAGCACTTCAGAGCTAATTTATTTACCTGCTTGCCAAAATGCTTCACCCGCTTGGATGGGATCGTTGGTTTCTGCTAGTGTTTCCAACCAAACATTGTATTGAGCAATAATCGGATGGTGGCTTGGATGAAAATCTTGCTTAAACCATTCAGCATAAGGTTTACGCATTTTGGTGAGCATGCCATTGCTTCCAATAAACCAAGGCAGACCTTTAACAGTCATTTTCAGCCTAGATAAACGGTCAAAACCATCGTATTTGAGCATGATATTGGCACGATATGTGGTAAAGCCAAGCATTAATACCGTGGTGAATGCTAAGGCAAATTTTCGAGTCAGTTCAGGGACTCCCCCTACTTGTTTCATGACATCAAAAGCAACATCTCGATGCTCCATTTCTTCAATCGCATGCCAGGCCAATAAGGCACGGACATAGGGATGAGCATCCTGTAAGGTTTCTTTGTGACTGTAAAAAGTATCTGCCATTAATGCCGTTAAATGTTCTGCGGCAGCTGTCATTGCAATGTTATAAGCAGGGGAGCGTTTGGTGAGCTCGAATTTAAACATTTTGTTTAAAACTTTAATAAATTGATCAACAGGCATGCCTTGATTTTTCATTATTTGATTCATTTTGTCATGTGCGATGCCATGTTGTGCTTCTTGGCGGATAAAATCGGCAACGCGTTGTTGTAGGTCTGGATCAGAGATTTTGTCTCTAAACAGACGAACGGACTCAATGAAGTAACGTTCTCCATCTGGGAAAGTTAAGCTTAAAGCATCGAACATACGTGTTTTGAATGGATCTCCACCAAACCAAAAGCGCGGAATATCTTCTAACTTAAAATCGAAGTTGTTACGTACTACGGCTTCGACTGAATATTGTGTAAATGCGTTCATCTTATTTTTAGAGCATTATTGAGTTGTAGTCAGTATGGCGTCCGCTCACAACTTTGTTTTGACAGTTCTTGCCATTTTTTATACAGTTTACGACAAATCAAAATAACGAATGTTAGAATGAGAATACTGATTTGAGAAGTCAGCTTAAAGCATTGCAATGGGTGTACTGATGAAGGATATACATATTCCCAATGGATATTTTCATCTCTGGAAAACATATATCTCGCATCAACACTTGGATGCTTTGGCATTTGCAGAATCACATGGATTCAAAACACAACTATTAGAAATACTCTCGGCGCCTATTGCACAGCAATCGTCATATCGGCTTTTTGAACAGTGTATTCAGTTGACCCAACAGGCTTTAGGAATTCCCAATATTTGCTTTGACATGGCGAAATATATTAAAGCAGAGCATTTTGGTTTGGTCGGTTATATGGCTACGCGAAGCCAAAGAATTTCAGAGTCAATCGATTATATGATGCGCTTTAGTCGGCTGGTGATTGATGGCGAAGAAATTACACCGATGCAAATGAGCCATAATGGTCAAGCGCTGATTTTGAGTTGGCCCTATATTACGGATGACTATATTTTAATTAATGAATTGAATAGTGCATTTATCATAGAAATGGCACATCAAATCGTGGGTTTAAATCATTTTCCCTTGCAAAAAATTAGCTTTGCGCATCCGCCTCAAATGCCGATCTATCATTACCAAAAATTTTATGGCTGTGACGTGATATTTAATCATTCAAGATATGAATTTGAGATTAGTCTAAGCAGCTTGGATGTAGAGTTAGAACAGGCAGATCCGTCGTTGATGGAGTTACTTTTGAAACAAGCGGAAGATGCGATTGCTTCAAAACAGCATTTGAATCATGAGCATAACAGTACGAAGCACCAACTACAGATTTATATTGCAGATTATCTAAAAGCCAAACATCAAGCACCTAAAATTGAAGAAATTGCTCAACAATTGCATATTTCAGTACGAACGCTTCAAAGACAGTTAAAAATCGAGCACACCACATTCAAAGAAATTTTAGATGATGAACGTATGCAACTGTGTGAAAAATTACTGAATCAAGCGTGTAGTTTATCCGAGATTGCCAATCAGTTAGGTTATTCGGATCAGTCTGCATTGGCACGAGCATACAAAGCGTGCAGAGGGAAAACGTTGCTGCAATATAAAAAAGAGAAGACGTTCTAACCAGTTTTTGTCAGAGCTTAAATTATTAATTTAAATAAAAAAAGGCGAGTCTAAACTCACCTTTTTCGTTGCTATTGTAATGCTTAGCACTATGTTAATCATGAACCAATGGATCCAAGCTAAATTTAAGTATTCGCTGTAGCGCTGACTTGTTTAAAGCGTGGATAACGGAAAATAATTGCCAAAACTGCAAATATTGCCAACACCCAGCAGTAATAAATACTTGTAATCATTTCGACGGGTGAGAGTTTTGCAATAGAGCAGGCTAACAGAAGCTGTGCGCCGTAAGGAATCAGCCCTTGAATCACACAAGAGAAGATATCTAACAAGGCCGCGGCACGTTTTGGATCAACGCCATATTCTTTAGCAACTTCACGCGCCATATCTCCAGATAAAATAATCGCTACGGTATTATTTGCCACAAAAAGATTGGAGAAAATGACTAAGAAGCAAATGCCAATTTCTCCTGCGCGTTGTGTACCGACTTTAAATAATCGAGTCACGCTGTAAATACGCTGAATGAGCCATTCCAGACCACCTTCTTTTTGCATAATCGCAGAAAGCCCACCAAGCATCATGGACAACAGTGCGACTTCAAACATCCCCACAAAGCCATCATAAATGGAGGTATTGAGTTTTTGAATGCTGAAATCAGGTTGAACGGTGTAACCAATAAATCCAGAAATCAAAATGCCGATCATCAATACGGCGAGCACATGCAATCGACTAAAAGCCAAAAAGAACACGGCAATATAAGGAACAATCAGCCAAGGGTTGTAAGCTTTATAATCAACAGTTTGGCTGGAATTACTAAAAGCAATATAAATGATCAAAGTGATCAGGGCTGCTGGCACAGCAATCCAGACGTTGACCCGAAATTTATCACGTAATTCGACATTTTGACTGCGTGTAGCTGCAATCGTCGTATCTGAAATCATGGATAAATTATCACCAAACATGGCACCACCAATTACCGCACCAATGGAATAAAGTACATTAATTTCAGTGACTTGGCTAAAGCCAAAAGCAATCGGTGCACAGGCTGCGATGGTCCCCATGGATGTACCCATCGCTGTTGCAATGAATGCCGAGATGATAAATAGCATGGGCAGAATGAATTCAGGTGAAATAATGGATAAACCAAACTGAACTGTTGCATCAACACTACCAATCAGGCTACTGACACTTGCAAATGCTCCAGCAAGCATAAAGACCATAAACATCAGAATTAAATTGGGATGGCTTGCACCGCGGAGAAATTCTTCTATTCCTGCGTTTAATTTACCTTTGTATAGAATGACAGCCAGAATAATTGCAGGGATCGCTGCAACAGGTGCTTTGATTTGATAGAAGGCAAATTCTGTCCCAATCAGGGAGTGATAAATACCGCTGCCTAAAAAAATGGCTAAAAAAACAATAAGTGGAAGCAAGGCAAGCGCTCGAGGATGAGCTTTACCTGATGTGGGAGTCGTCATAAAAAAGTAATAAATAAGTAAACAGGGGAAGTATAAATCAGCTTTTGCTATTTAAGGAAAATTAAAATGTAAACTCTAACTGACTTTTTTATAATGTTTTTTTATCAATATATCTAAGTCAGTATTAACGTTGATGATTTTAAAATAAAGCGAAAATAGGTGTTTTTGATCATTGTGAAAAAAATCAAAATATTGATAAATGTGCACTGTGTTGTTAAATGAATTTGAGGTAGTGTTGTCTCAGTTTCGCTCTGTTCATCGAGTAAAAAATAGCGTTACAATGAGATGACTTGTATTTTTACAATATCAACTCCTCAATTTTAAACAATTCAAGGAATGTAAGCCCCTATGTCACGTTTAGCCACACGATTTTCACAGCTTAAATCTCAACAGCGTAAAGCTTTAGTTTCGTATGTTATGGCAGGTGACCCACAACCCGTGGTAACAGTTCCACTGTTACATCAAATGGTTGAGGCAGGGGTAGATGTCATTGAACTTGGATTGCCATTTTCCGACCCAATGGCAGATGGTCCAGTAATTGCTCTGGCTGCTGAACGGGCTCTAGCTGCGGGGACCAATACCCTCGATGCATTAAACATGGTAAAGCAGTTCCGTGAGAAAGACAGTGAAACACCTGTTGTACTGATGGGCTATTTAAACCCTGTTGAAGTGATCGGCTATGAGCGTTTTGTTTCGATTGCACACGAAAGTGGTGTAGACGGTGTTCTTTTGGTGGACTTACCACCAGAGGAAGCAAAAGATTTAGATACAGTATTGAAAAAATACAATATGGATCAAATTTTCTTGCTCGCACCAACATCGACAGATCAACGTATCCAACATGTAGCAAATCAAGCAAGTGGCTTTATTTACTATGTTTCACTGAAAGGTGTGACGGGTGCAGCAACTTTGGATGTCGCAGAAGCTGCGGCGCGTATCCAAAAAATTAAAGCTGTAACCAATGTACCTGTGGGTGTTGGCTTCGGAATTAGTGATGCGGCTTCTGCGAAAGCAATGGGAAGCGTGGCTGATGCTGTGATTGTGGGTAGTGCATTTGTGAAACCTTTTGCAACCCTTGCACCCGAACAAGCTGCTGAGCAAGCGGTCAATAAAGTTAAGGAGCTTCGAGCTGCGCTCGATGAGTTAGTATGAATCAAGAAGTGAAATCAGGGAAAGTTTTGAGTCCAATTACACCATGGACAGAACGTTCTGTTCCGGGCATTCATGTTCCTGATGAACAACAGACATTAAAAGCGACATTTACTGAACCGACCATAGAGTGTCCAGAATGCCACGCTTTGGTTACCCGTACAGCGATGTCTTTCAATGCTTATGTTTGTCCACAATGTGATGAACATTTGAAAATGAAAGCCCGTGATCGTTTGAATTGGTTCTTTGATCAAACAGGCAAAGAGTTTGGTCAAGAGTTCGTTGCAAAAGATCCTCTCAAGTTTGTCGACAGTAAAGCTTATCCTGTGCGTATGAAAGAAGCACAAGAAAAAACAGGCGAAACTGAAGCATTGGTGGTGATGCAGGGTCAAATCAAAGGCTTATCTCTAATTGCATGTGCTTTTGAATTTGATTTTATGGGCGGATCAATGGGTACGGTAGTCGGTGATCGTTTTGTTCAAGCGGCTGAAAAAGCCATTGAAACCAAACAGCCGATGATTTGTTTTGCCGCTTCTGGTGGTGCACGTATGCAAGAAGGCATGTTGTCTTTGATGCAAATGGCACGTACATCCGCTGCAATCCAAAAAATGAAAGATGCACGTGTACCGTATATCGTGGTATTAACGCATCCTGTATACGGTGGTGTAACGGCATCACTTGCTATGCTAGGTGATGTACATATTGCTGAGCCTAAAGCGATGATTGGCTTTGCTGGTAAGCGGGTGATTGAGCAAACTGTACGTGAAAAATTGGAAGAACCGTTCCAACGTGCAGAATTTTTGCTTGATCATGGTGTGGTCGATCAAATTGTCCATCGTCATGCATTACGTGATACAGTTTACCGCATAGTAGCGAAGTTGATGAATTTGCCTTGATGCACACAGCACCATTAGAAACTGATGATTTACAAACATGGCTCGATTATTGGAGCCATGTTCACGTTACAGGGATTGATTTAGGCTTAGAGCGGGTCATCCCTGTGGCAGAAAAACTCGGTGTGGTTACACCGGATGCTAAAGTGGTGACCGTTGCTGGAACAAATGGCAAAGGCTCAACCTCAACCACTGTGGCCTCTATCCTGAATGCTCAAGGCTATCATGTAGGCCTTTATCAATCTCCGCATATCTATCGTTTTAATGAACGTGTCAAATTGGCTGGTCAGGAAGTTGATGATCAATCATTGATTGCTGCTTTTGTCTTGGTCGATCAAGCTCGCCGTAAATGTAATCTCAGTCTGTCTTTTTTTGAAGCAACGACACTGGCTGCCTTTGTGATTTTTAAGCAAAAGGCTTGCGATGTCTGGGTGCTTGAAGTTGGACTAGGTGGTCGTCTTGATGTCGTTAATGTCGTGAATCCGAATGTTGCCGTGATCACCAATATTGGTTTAGATCATGTCGATTGGTTGGGTGATACGATTGAAAAAATTGCCTTTGAAAAAGCCGGTATTATTCGTCCCAATATTCCTGTGATTTTTGGGGGGCAGCAAGACCTACCTCTGGCGATTCAACAAAAAGCACAAGACTCAAATGCTCAACTCTATTGCGTCAATCGGGACTATTTTTATAACGATAGTCTGGATGGAAAAACCTGGAACTTTGCAAGTGCAGGGACAACCTTAAAACTGCCTATCGGTTCTTTAGCACTTGATAATATTTCGACGGCTGTCGCAGCTGTTTTGTTGAGTGGACTTAAAGTTTCACAACAAGCAATCGCGACAGGGATTCAAAATGCCAAGCTTCAGGGGCGATTTGACGTACGAAAAATCGCCGATAGAACAGTGATTTTTGATGCAGGACATAATCCGCATGGTGTAGAATTTTTGTTAAAGCAATTGCGTAATTTCTTAGAATACAATAAACAGTACACAGAAGTGGTTGCTGTTTTTTCAATGCTTGCAGATAAAGATATTCATTCTGTCGTTAACTTGTTGAAAAATACCATATTAGAGTGGAAAATTGCACCTATGGCTGTGCCTCGTGCTGCGTCTTTAGAACAATTAGAGAACGCATTGCAAGGTGAAACAGTTCAACCCTATCAAAATGTACAAGCAGCATTTCAATCAGCGCTTGAAGACACAAATAATAATCAGCTGATTTTGGTGTGTGGTTCGTTTCATACCTTAGAAGCGGTCTGGGAGTATTTAGAGCATGTCAATGAATAACAAACAGCGTTGGATGGGTGGCGTTGTTTTATTAGGTGGTGGTGTTTTATTGGCAGCCCTCCTATTAAAGGGTAAAGAAGAAATACATCAAACCCAAGTCCAAACACCGACGACTGAAAAAGTACAACAACAAGCCAATCGTCCTGCTGAAGCAGTTCAATTAGAAGCTTTAACGGTTGATGTTGAAACAGAAAAGCGTCTGCTTGAAGAACAACGACGCGCGCGGGAAAAGGCAGTGGCAGAGCAAGAAGCGAAGTCTGCTGAATTTTTACGCATGCAACAACAAGCAGAAGCTCAAGCAGCTCAAAAGGCAGCTGAAGAATATGCTGCGATGAATGCAAACCGTACGGCGCAGCAAAGCTCCGATCATATTCCCCCTGAGTTGGTTGAAGATGAAAAGGCCAAAGCTCAACAGTTAGTTGAAGACAAAAAAGCTGAAGCCAAGAAGCAAGAGCAGTTGAATGCGAAAGCCGATCAGACTGCTGAGCAAAAACGTAAAGCAGAAGAGCAGAAAAAGGCTGAAGAAAAACGCCTAGCTGAACAAAAGGCAGCAGCAGAAAAGAAAGCGGCTGATGAGAAGCGTAAGGCTGAGGCTGATAAGAAAGCTGCTGATGCAAAACGTAAGGCGGAAGCTGAGAAAAAGGCTGCTGAAGCCAAGAAAAAAGCTGAAGCTGATAAAGCACGTGAGCTGTTGGAAAAAGGTGATAAACAGTGGATGGTTCAAGTGGCACTGGCTGCCAATGAAGCAAATGCTGATGCCGTTGCTGCGAAACTTCGCGCCAAAGGCTATAAAGTGACGCAAAGCCCAACGTCAAAGGGTATTCGTATTATGGTTGGCCCTTCGAAAGACCGTGAAACTGCGGATGCAGCGCGTAAGAAAATTAATACTGATCCAAGCCTGAACATGAAGTCAGCATGGGTGATTGATTGGGTGCCTTTAGATAAGCGCTAATTTGTGTAGATGTTCTGATAAAATTAAGATGGATTCGAGAGTTGCTCTCGAATCCATTTTATATTTTCAGGGGTGAATATTTTTTCGATGTTGATCCAAATGGGATGAAACCCATAACCCCCATATTTCATCTCATCAAGTGCATCTTGAGTTGACCAATGTTCGAAAATAATGCGATACATCGCAATACTTGCACCTGTTCGATCTGAGCCGTGATAGCAGTGAATCAGTACGTTTTTATCTTGCAATTGAGCATGTTGAATTTCACGCATGACTTTGAGCAAATCTTCTCGGCTAATTGCCCACGTGTGTATTGGAATATGAACGAGATTTAAATCGGTGTTGGATAAAACTTTGGAATCTTGGTCACGACTACGTAAATTAATAACGGTTTGAATGCGATGTTGTTTAAGTAAAGGAATAATCTCAGCTTCAGGCTGTTCGCTTCGAAACACAAATGAACTGATTTGGTAGAAATTATCAGCGCGCTGTATTGATTTCCCCCAATGGCTTGGTCTGCGATCATCTGGCAGCGTAGGTGTGGTCATACAGCCTGTTAAAAGCAGACTAGAGAGGATCAAGCTGTAACAGAAATGATTAAAATTTGGTTTTGTTTTCATTGTCGTTCTAGATATTTTCAAGATTTAAATTTAAAGCGATTTTAGGTGACGAAGTTCAGTGGATTCAAGTTGATTCTTGCAACCAAAGCTGAATGAAAATATCAAAAAAACGAATCTGATGATTGAGGTGTAGCTTAGATTTTAATTGGATTTAATGTTGTTTAAAGAAAAAGGCCTATTTGAAAATAAGCGGTGTGATTCAAGATGGCTCGTCAAAGAATCTTGAACCTAAGTCAAAAGATATCATGGCTCTTTATTTGGGTTGAGCCGTAAATCTCAGATAAGGCTTAACAGCTGTATACCCGTGAGGGAAGCGTTGTTTAATTTCTTGTTCATCTGTTAACGCAGGGACAATCACGACGTATTCACCTTGTTGCCAGTTAGCAGGGGTAGCAACTTTGTGGTTCTCTGTGAGTTGTAAAGAATCAATGACCCGCAAAATTTCATGGAAATTACGACCTGTTGAAGCAGGGTAAGTGATGATTAAACGCACTTTTTTATCTGGATCGATCACCACCAAAGAACGTACAGTCGTGGTTTCGCTGGCGTTGGGGTGAATAAAATCATAAAGCGTGGATACTTTACGATCTTTATCGGCAAGAATGGGAAAGTTCACTTGAGTATTTTGTGTTTCATTGATGTCTTGAATCCATCCATAATGTGATTCGACATCATCTACAGACAAAGCAATCGCTCTGACATGACGTTTTTCAAATTCATCTTTGAGTTTTGCCGTAAAGCCAAGCTCAGTGGTGCAGACTGGGGTAAAGTCAGCAGGGTGCGAAAATAGAATTGCCCAATGATCACCTAAAAACTCGTAAAAATTAATGGTACCCTGGCTCGATTCTTGTTGGAAATCTGGTGCAATATCACCTAAACGTAAAGACATGTTAAATCCTCATTTATGCTGTATATGGTGTATGTTGAATCAGAATATGGAGGATTTTATTTAGAATGAAAAATAGTGTTTTAAGCTTTTATTATGAAAAAAATGGATAAATACTTAAAATTTATTTAAAAAAATGATTTGTTTGATAAGAATCAACTATCTATAGAACGATTAAATTTGCTACATTAATTCGCCCTTGACGCTATGCTGTAAATGCACTGGTCAGAATTTTTTGAATGCTTTTGTTTAAAACCCTTGTACTTCAAATTTCTA
Organism: Acinetobacter sp. CY73; assembly: GCF_059515865.1. Classification (NCBI taxonomy): domain Bacteria; kingdom Pseudomonadati; phylum Pseudomonadota; class Gammaproteobacteria; order Moraxellales; family Moraxellaceae; genus Acinetobacter; species Acinetobacter sp. CY73. The sequence continues at coordinate 57,280 of NZ_JCAKMZ010000020.1, forward strand.
GCACCATAATAACGTCTGAGAAAAAATTTATTTTTAATAAGCAAGTTTTAGAGAGTTTATACATGTTGGCAAGTCTGATCGGAGGTATCTTCGGTACTAAAAACGAGCGCGAACTGAAGCGTATGCGTAAAATTGTCGAGAAGATCAATGCGCTCGAGCCGACGATCTCTGCATTAAGTGATGCAGATTTATCTGCAAAAACCGAAGAATTCAAACAACGATATAAGAAAGGCGAAAGCCTAGATAAGTTGCTACCAGAAGCTTTTGCGGTGTGCCGTGAAGCGGGTAAGCGCATTATGGGGATGCGTCACTATGACGTTCAGCTGATCGGTGGTATTACCTTACATGAAGGTAAAATTGCAGAAATGCGTACTGGTGAAGGTAAAACCCTGATGGGTACTTTGGCGGTATACCTCAATGCAATTACCGAACAAGGTGTGCATGTCATTACGGTGAACGATTACTTGGCACAACGTGATGCTGAGTTAAACCGTCCGCTCTATGAGTTTTTAGGTCTGAGCGTCGGTGTTATTTATTCAATGCAAGCGCCGTTTGAAAAAGCGGAAGCGTATCGCGCTGATATTACCTATGGCACAAACAATGAATTTGGTTTCGACTATCTACGTGACAACATGGTGTTTTCTCTCGCTGAGAAAAAACAGCGCGGTTTAACGTATGCGATTATTGATGAGGTCGATTCGATCTTGATCGATGAGGCACGTACACCTTTGATCATTTCAGGTCAAAGTGAAGATTCTTCTCAGCTTTATGCGGCAATCAATGCGATTCCACCCAAGTTGCATGCTCAAAAAGAAGAAAAAGTGGCCGATGGTGGTCATTTCTGGATTGATGAAAAGCAACGCTCAGTTGAAATCACTGAAGCAGGTTTTGAGGCGGTTGAAGCTGAATTGATTGAAATGGGCTTGTTGGCTGAAGGCGAGAGCTTATATTCGGCTGCAAATCTGAATTTGGTTCATCATGTGACTGCTGCGATTCGTGCTCATTATCTTTACCAGCGTAATGTTCAATACATCATCAATGATGGTGAAGTGATTATTGTCGATGAAAATACAGGTCGTACGATGCCAGGTCGTCGTTGGTCTGAAGGTCTGCATCAAGCCGTTGAAGCGAAAGAAGGGTTGGAAATCCAACCTGAAAACCAAACGCTTGCAACAACGACATTCCAGAACTATTTCCGTTTATATAAAAAGCTTTCCGGTATGACAGGTACTGCTGATACTGAAGCGGCGGAAATGAAAGAAATTTATGGTTTAGATGTGGTACTGATTCCTACACATCGTCCAATGGTGCGTAATGACCAAAACGATTTAATCTATTTAAACCGTAACGGTAAATACAACGCCATTATTGAAGAGATTAAAAAAATTCACGAAGCTGGCGTTGCCCCAATTTTGATTGGTACAGCGACCATTGAAGCTTCTGAAATTTTGTCTGATAAATTGAAAGAGGCGGGGATTACCCACGAGGTATTGAATGCGAAACAGCATGAGCGTGAAGCCGATATTATTGCGCAAGCGGGTTCTCCGCGTGCAGTGACCATCGCAACCAATATGGCGGGTCGTGGTACAGATATCTTACTGGGTGGTAACTGGAAATCTAAACTCGCAAAAATTGAAAATCCAACTGCAGAGGACGAAGCACGTCTGAAAGCAGAGTGGGAACAAAACAATGAAATGGTCCTTGCTTCAGGCGGGTTGCATATCATTGGTTCTGAACGCCATGAATCACGTCGTATTGATAACCAGCTACGTGGTCGTTCAGGTCGTCAGGGTGACCCTGGTGTTTCTCGCTTCTTCTTATCACTTGAAGATGATTTGATGCGTATTTTCGCAGGTGATCGTGTTGTCGGTATGATGCGTGCGATGGGCTTGCAAGAAAATGAAGCGATCGAACACAAAATGGTGTCGCGTTCAATCGAAAATGCACAGCGTAAAGTTGAAGCTCGTAACTTTGATATTCGTAAGAATCTATTGAAGTACGATGATGTCAACAATGAACAACGTAAGATTATTTACTCACAGCGTGATGAAGTCCTTGCTGCAAGCACTTTACAAGATTACATCGAAGGTATGCATCGCGAAGTGATGAAAGGGGTGATTGAAAACTTCATCCCGCCTGAGTCAATTCATGATCAATGGGATATTGCAGGTCTAGAGCAAGCACTCAATGCTGATTTTGGTATCAATTTGCCTGTCAACGAATGGCTTGAGAATGATCGTCGTCTAGATGAAGAAGCATTGGTAGAACGCATTACTGATGAAGTCATTTCACGTTATCGTTCTCGCCGTGAGCAAATGGGTGAAGAATCAGCTGCGATGTTAGAGCGTAACTTTATGTTGAGCTCGCTTGATCGTCATTGGAAAGATCATTTGGCGGCTATGGATTACTTGCGTCAAGGGATTCACTTGCGTGGCTATGCGCAGAAAAATCCTGAACAGGAATATAAGAAAGAAGCATTTAACTTATTCGTCAATATGTTGGCTGTGATTAAGTCTGATGTGGTGACTGACTTGTCATTGGTTCGTTTACCAACACCTGAAGAGCTGGCTGAGATGGAAGCACAGCAACAAGCTCAAGCTGAGGCAATGCAGTTGTCATTGTCACATGCTGAAGTGGATGGTTTAACGGGTGAAGAAACAGTTGTTGAGCAAGATGTAAATCAATCTGCGGGTGATGTAATCATCCCACCTGAAAGTCGTAATGCACCTTGTCCATGTGGCTCAGGTCTTAAATACAAGCAATGTCACGGTAAAATCTAAGATCTGACTTAATGTATCCTTAGAATTAATCATGATATTCAGAAAAAGCAGAATTTAGATTCTGCTTTTTTATTTGGATGAGTATATTTTATGCGTTGGATTATGGATTAAATCGTGGTTTGATATTTACAAGATGTGAATAAATATTGCCTAATGAATAAGTTAATGTTATTTACATGTCATGAATGAAACATTGGAAAGAAAATGAAAAAACTATTAAAACCAATCTTCGCTATCGCATTGGCACTACCGACTCTTGCATTTGCAAATGCTGCGACACAAACCACAACTGTTGATAAAGTAAAAGCGGCGACGGGTGCTCAAGTTGCTCAAGCTGAAGTGAAAGATAATTCTACGACAGTGATTAGCCCGCGTACTGGTATTCGCTATACTTTGGGGAATACAGGTGGTCGCCCAATCATTTTGAAAACAGCGGCTATTTCTGCGGTAACGCCTGCAACGGCAAATCGTATCGTAGCGTCTAATCCAGCATTATCTGCTTCGAGTCAAGAAAAAGCCAAACAAGCTTTATTGGATGGAAATGCTCAATAATTTTCAACACTATTGGCTTTAATCTTAAGATCAATACCAGCAGCTTTTGCTGGTATTGTTTTATAAAAGCTCATATAAGCAAAAAATGCGGTATAGAACGACTCGATTTTTTGACTCTTTTCTACTAAGCTTAGTTTTCCTTTAATTCAATTTTGGACATTTAAAAATGGCGGTTGGTGACGTGGCGATGCCACAGATGCATGTGGTAAAAGGTGTAAAAATAGGCTCAGCAGAAGCGTATGTGCGTTATCCAAACCGACGTGATTTAGTTGTTTTTGAATTTTCAGCAGGGACGAATGTTGCAGGTGTGTTTACACAGAATGCATTCTGTGCAGCGCCTGTGCATGTATCTAAAGCACATTTGGCTGAAACTAATCCACGTTATCTCGTGATCAATACAGGTAATGCCAATGCGGGTACAGGTCCAACGGGTCTGCACAATGCTCAAATAACTTGTGCTGAATTTGCCAAAATTGCTGATGTGAATACAAATGAAGTCTTACCATTTTCAACAGGTGTGATTGGTGAGCAATTGCCAATGGATCGTCTAATTCAAGGCCTTAAACCTGCATTCGACACGCTTGTTGATGATGCATGGGCTTTGGCAGCTGCTGGCATTATGACCACAGATACTTTGCCAAAGGGCGCTTCTGAACAGTTTGAAATGGATGGTGTGCTGTATAGCATGACGGGTATTTCAAAAGGTGCAGGCATGATTCGTCCAAATATGGCAACCATGCTGGGTTTTGTTGCGACAGATGCTCCAATTTCGAGAGCATTGGTACAGCAATTACTTAAGGCGACAGTAGAGCAGTCATTTAACCGTATTACGATTGACGGTGATACCTCGACGAATGACTCATGTATTTTTGCAGCAACGGGTCAAGCTGGTGGTGCAGAAATTACATCAACTGAAGATGCTCGCTATGCAGTCGTTCTAGAAGTATTAACGCGTATTATGAAACGTTTAGCACAACTCATCGTTCGTGACGGTGAAGGTGCAACGAAGTTTATTACTGTAGCTGTTGAAGGGGGGGCAAATACTCAAGAATGCTGTGATATTGCATATAGTATTGCGCATTCTCCGTTAGTCAAAACGGCATTCTTTGCATCTGATCCTAACTGGGGGCGTATCCTTGCAGCGATTGGTTATGCAGGTGTAAAAGATTTGAACGTTGAGAAAATCCAAGTCTGGTTGGATGATGTGCAAATCTGTAAAGATGGTGGTGCGGCAGCAGACTATACAGAAGAAGCAGGTGCCAAAGTGATGAATCAAGCAGAGATCATGATACGTGTTGATCTAGGTCGAGGGGTAGCCAAAGATACGGTCTATACCTGCGACTTGTCTTATGACTACGTCAAGATTAATGCTGATTATCGTTCTTAATGCAAAAAAGCCTCAATATGATTGAGGCTTTTTTATATATTTTAATGATTGGTAAAAAGCAAACTGCCAAATTATCAATCGGTGTGTGATAGCTCACTTGAGCGCTAAGGATAGAGACAGCTAGAATGAATGATGCAACCAATTTAATTGCCAACGATGCAAAGACGATTGTACAAGCGCATTTAGACTTATTGGGTGAAGTGAAGGAGCATGTAATATCTCCTGAACTGAAAAAACAGAAATTTGCACAAATCCAAGCGGAATTGATTAAGCGCGATGCTGTATTGGTTGCACATTATTATTGTGATCCTGAAGTTCAGGAACTTGCTGAATTGACGGGTGGTTGCGTTTCTGACTCTTTAGAGATGGCACGTTTTGGTCGTGATCATCCAGCAAAAACCTTGGTTGTGGCTGGTGTAAAGTTTATGGGGGAAACCTCGAAGATCTTATCGCCTGAAAAAACAGTACTGATGCCGACGTTGGAGGCAACCTGCTCCCTAGACCTTGGATGTCCTGTAAACGAGTTCACAGCTTTCTGTGATGCACATCCAGACCATACTGTGGTTGTGTATGCCAATACATCAGCAGCAGTCAAAGCACGCGCAGATTGGGTGGTGACATCTAGTTGTGCGGTTGAGATTATTGAGCACCTCGATAGTCTAGGTGAAAAAATCATTTGGGCGCCTGATCAGCACCTTGGTCGTTACATTCAAAAGAAAACGGGCGCAGACATGTTGCTTTGGGATGGCGCTTGTATTGTGCATGAAGAATTCCGAGCACGTGGTATTGCACAGATGAAAGCGCTTTATCCTAATGCAGCTGTGCTGGTGCATCCAGAGTCTCCAGAATCGGTAATTGAGGTTGCGGATGCTGTGGGTAGTACTTCACAGTTGATTAAGGCGGCACAAGAGCTTCCACACGACACCATGATCGTCGCAACAGATCGCGGTATTTTCTACAAAATGCAACAAATGGTACCAGACAAGACATTAATCGAGGCGCCAACAGCAGGAGAGGGTGCGACTTGTCGTTCTTGTGCGCACTGCCCGTGGATGGCGATGAATGAATTAGAGGGTATTTTGGATGTTTTACGCAAAGGCGATCAAGAAATATTCGTTGATGCCGCATTGTCAAAACGTGCAAAACAGCCTTTAGATCGAATGTTGAACTTTAGTGCCTCTTTAAAACGATAAAAGTGGCTAAAATGCTTGATAAATATACATTTGAAGCATTATTTTCATTTTTTTTGAATATAGGTGTTGACGAGATTAAGCGTCGCGCCTAGAATGCACACCGTACCGAACGATACATCGAAAGATAAGTTGAACGGTACCAAAGCTGAGATGAATCGGAGTATGGCGCAGTTTGGTAGCGCACCTGGTTTGGGACCAGGGGGTCGTAGGTTCGAATCCTACTGCTCCGACCAATTCTTCAAGGCAAGGTTTTCCAGTGATCTTAGATCGTTAGGTAATGCGCCTGTAGCTCAGTTGGATAGAGCATCCGCCTTCTAAGCGGATGGTCACAGGTTCGAATCCTGTCAGGCGCGCCATCTGGTCGTTTGATGTTGTAGAATCTAAAATGTTGTTATGGTGGTTGTAGCTCAGTTGGTAGAGCCCCGGATTGTGATTCCGGTTGTCGAGGGTTCGAGCCCCTTCATCCACCCCACTCTCTTATGAGAATCGGAGTATGGCGCAGTTTGGTAGCGCACCTGGTTTGGGACCAGGGGGTCGTAGGTTCGAATCCTACTGCTCCGACCATTTAAATAAAGTTTGAACATTGAAAAAATGATCCGCTTAATAGCGGTTTTTTTACGTCTATAAAAATCTATTAAACTACAGCAACAAACAAAAGACTCTATAGAGAGTCTTTTTTACATGAATGAATATTAAGGGATAATGATAATCGCAACGCGTCTATTGGCTGCGCGTGCAGCTTCAGTATCAGCATGCTCAATAGGTTGGGTTGAACCTTTACCTATTATTTGAATATTCTGTGGTTGGAATTGGTTTGCTAAAAATATTTGAGCAACACTTTCTGCGCGTTTCTGGGAAAGCTTTAAGTTATAATCAGGATCGCCAACATTATCGCTATGTCCAACAACTTTCACTTTATTTAATTTAAACTTATGCAGTTGCGTTGCAAGTTGATTTATTTCAGCATGTTTTTGTGTTGAAATTTCTGAAGCATTAAAATCAAACAATAAACGCTCAGGTAAACCTAAACTCCAACCTTCTTCAGTTAATACGAAACCTTGCTGTTTCAGCATTTTAACTTGTTTATAATTGAGAGAACCAAAACTTAAACAACCTGACAGTGTAATAAGTAGAATCCCTAAAGCAATAAATTTTAATTTTCGATTAAACATTATTTGCAACCTTAGATAAGTTTAAGAATGATAAATGAACCAATGATGTTTGAGTGTTTTTGCTTTATACATTGCTTGGTCAGCTTGTGCGACTAAGTCTTCGGGACTGTTCGCTTCTTTTGCAATTGCAATTCCAATACTGAAACTAAAAGGAACAACGTGATCTTTGTAAATTAGTGGTTCTGCACAGCACTTAATTAAATTCTCTGCGATAGAAATCAGGTGCTCTACTTGGTTGACTGATTTGAGGATAATGGCAAATTCGTCACCACTTAATCGAGCAACAAAATCATTTTGCCGAGTACTTGTTTTTAGTCTTCTGGCTGTTTCTTTTAAAACTTCATCGCCAACCGGATGACCATATTTATCATTGATGTTTTTAAAGTTATTGCTGTCAATAAACACGAGTGCTGCATGCTCACGTAATTCAGGATTTGAAAAAACATCCTGTAAAACCTGATTGAAATAATTTCGATTAGGTAGTTGAGTCAGATCATCATGTTGGACTTGGTGAGTCAGTTGGCTATTTTCACTTTGTAAGTGAATATGCCATGACTGAATTTCTTCCAATAATTCGTTAAATACAATATTAAGATCATCAAATTCTTTAATATTGTTTTGTGGAAATCTTAAATTATACGCTTTTTGTTTACTCACTATTTGTGCGATATGACTGATTGGTGAAATTGAATTCATAATATGTTGATAGGTGATATTTACTGACCACCATAATGCAAATACCATGAACAGCATGCCGAGCAATAAGCCTAGAAAAATTTTAAGCATAAAAATTAAAATTTTATTTGAACTACCATATAAAACAACTTCACCGACTTTTTCACTATTATGATTTACATCTATACGTAATGGTTCTTTAAAAAATAATTGATCAAAGATATTTTGTAGTGATGAGTAGTGATGAATATCTTTAATACTATTAGTAATAGGTTGCCCAATACTATTGTTGATTTGAATGGATCGAACAGAATGTTGTTGTGTATATTCTTGAATAATTTGATTCAATGTCAGTTCGTCTTGGAATACCAAAGCAGGTTGGATTCGTTCTGCAACTGTTCGGCTCACCAAAAGCAAATTTTGTTTTGCATAAGAATTTACAGTGAAAACTGAAATTGATGTAAAAGTCAGTGTACAAATTAAGAAGGTGATCGCAAAAATAATAAATTGCGATCTTCTAAATACTGATTGAAGTGAGCGTAAATCAAAATATTTTTTAATCATGATGCTTACTCCGTTTGTTGCGCTAGAAGTAAGACGCGGGGATCAATATGAATTTTTGTTTTAGCTAAGCTGTCAAGATTTACTTTAAAAAGAGATTTGCCACCTTTAGATGTATATAAGCAGAATACACTTCCAATCTCACAATCATTGTTGTTGATTGAAAATGAAAGTGCAGGGGGAGTCTTTAAATTATTAATAATATTCTGTTCTTGAGAAGGGGAGTTTTTCGAAAAGAAAATGGCATCGCATTTAAGGTTAGCGATGTTGTTTGATGAAACGTTTATAACTTTTAAGTTGGGTTTTTTGGAACTTGCGATGACAGCCAATTCATTTTGAGTTATCTGATCATCTACAACACATAAGCTGGGATTTTGGCTTGACCACTTCACATAGCTCATAATTGAAAACGTAATAGTAAAGATCGAGTGATTTGAATTGGCATGAGAAAGACTACTCAATAAAAGTAGTACCCCGAAACAGAAGAATTTTCTATTTATAAATGGCGCCATTTAAAATTTAGTATTTTAGTCGTTGTATTATTGCTTAGTTTAAAACATATAAAAAAATATAAATAGCTTAAAAAATGAATCAATAAATCAAATCAACGTGAATTTAGAGGAAAAAATGGTCATTTGTTAAATAAATTTTAAAAAGGGTATTGCAACGGATCTGAAATGCTGTAGAATGCACATCCATCGGCGGTGATGAAGATTAAAACTTCTGATAAAACAGTAACTTAGTTAAAAATGA
>NZ_JCAKMZ010000020.1:66362-66683 GCF_059515865.1 Acinetobacter sp. CY73
TTAAGTTGGGTTTTAGAAAGAAAGTTTAAAATAATTTGAAATTGCAGTTGACTATTTATCGAAAGAGAGTAGTATAGCCGACCTAGCTTGCTGGTGACGAACCAACAAGAAGATCATTAAGAGATTATGAAGAACAACTTGTGTGGATTTTTACTGATTGATTAATCGAAATTATTTTCATTGATTGATGGTAGAAATGACTCGAAGTTTATTTGAGAAATATTTGTCAGAAGATTGATGAGCCAAGATTGGTGCCCTATAGGCACTAAGCAATATTAAACTGAAGAGTTTGATCATGGCTCAGATTGAACGCTGGCGGCA
>NZ_JCAKMZ010000021.1:0-66383 GCF_059515865.1 Acinetobacter sp. CY73
CTTAAGGAATGACATCGCTGGCCTCTTGGAGACCAACCATATTCTGCTATTTCATTGGTATTGATGCCTGATTCATCAATATAAAGAATATGATCCTCGCCATATTGTTTCTTCCATTGAGGTAGGAACCATTCAAATACAGCACGACTTAATTTACAGGCTTGTCTGTAAAGAAAACTCTTTTTTTACGCGTCCATCCCATCTTATTAAGGGCTTTTAAAATGACATGGTAACCAACGGTATAACCGAATTGTTGTTCAAACAAAGGGACAAGATCTTTCGCCTGAGTAAAAGGTGTATTTTTTACGAAGTGCTCAAAGGCTTGAAGATCTCGAATCCTCGAAGGGCGTCCTGCATTTTGAGGTTTAGGCTGTTTGAGCTGACCAGTCTGCTGTTCGAGTAGAATCCAATCATCTAGGGTGGTTCTTGCAATATTAAACAGTTCACACGTTTTGGATTTATGCTGTGATTCTTTATAAAACTGCATGACTTTTTCGCGTAAATCGACAGAATATGTTTTTGGCATGATCCTAAATCTTAGTGTTTTTTCTATTGTAGCTCATATTGGATTTTTAGCTATAGTGAGCAGCGTCACCAAAAGAATAAGTTGGATATTTACATCATTTACACCATTGATGGTAAAAACCTAAGGTTAGATCAGCCCCTATATTGAGTTTGCTCCAAGGCAGATAACCCTTTATTGCAACCAGTGGAGGGCCACATGACTTGAACTTTAAATCGCTCTTTAAAAATGTATATTTCCTACCCAACCTGCATCTGCACCTGTGCTAAAGCAATACATCGCTTTAATATTATGATAATTAGTTGTTAGTGCAAAAGTCTGTCAGCCATAGGAATGTCCGACTACAAACAATGGGGTTCGATTGCTGCTGTTAAATCTAAAGCCCCCCAATCCAAATAAGACATTTTAGAGCCTTTAAGTGATTGAGGACGCAGATAAGGCGACACCTCTATAATCAAATGTAAGTACTTCAAATCCTTTTTGAACTGCATATTCTGCGAAACGATGATAAAACAGTTGTGCTACACCTGTAGCACTTGCCACGATTATTTTTTGTCTTCATCGCTTTTTTAGAGCTATGAAGTATGCCAGTGAGTTAGTAATGGTCATTTGTCTGGATTTTTAATGTTTAAGTAGAGCAAGAATAAGCATCAAATTTTTGTATTAAGTTTGACGTAGCAAGATTCATCATGGATTGAGGTAAATTTGAGGATGCATCTTTTTTAAATAGAGTTAATGACCTAAAAATTGAGGTTCTCTTCTTTCAAGCATTGCATTCATACCTTCTTGGACATCTTGACTGGCCAGCAAAGGCTTAAGGTATGCATTAAGATTTTCAAAAGATTGAGATTCACCCAGTTCAATGGCATCTTTAGCTGCTGCCAAGGTGGCTTGCACAGCGAGAGGGGCTGCTTTGGCAATTCTTTCAGCCAGTTCCATGGCACGATTGAGTGGATGATTAGTAGTAAGTTCAGTAATGAGATTCAAGTTGAGTGCAGTCTGAGCATCGAACAAATCACCCGTGAGTAAATAACGCATTGCATTTGACCAGCCAGCAGATTTAACAAAACGCGAGGTTGAACCGCCAAAGGGAAGAATGCCACGTAATACTTCAATTTGGGTAAATTGAGTATTATTTTGAGCAATCGCGATATCAGCATTTAACAGCAGTTCAATTCCTGCAGTATAGCAATAGCCATGAACTGCAACGATCACTGGTTTTTTTCGCTTACGACCGGAAGTTCCCCAAGGGTTAATCATATTGGGATCTGAACTAAAAATACCTGATTCCATTTTAGGTTGAAGTTCGGCGAGGTCTAATCCTGCTGTAAAATGATCTCCATGCGCAAAAATAACCGCGCAGCGTAATTGATCATTGTCTTCATACTCTGTTAATGCATTCGATAGATCGTCAATCATATGACTATCAAAAGCGTTGCGTTTACTGACGCGATCTAAACCAATTAAAAAGAGATGTTGTTGTATTTCTCGACTGACTTTTCCATGTAGCGCAGGCATTTTGATTATTCCTATGTGTAAATATCTATAGTTTTAACTAGAGTATAAATTTTAAGCAAAACTTTTAAGTTCAAAATTGTTTAGTTATTTTTAGATTTAGTACGTTTTAAAAAGTTAGTTATCGTTTTGCAAAGCTTTTCATAAATTCATGTATTTCAATCATTGAAATTATTGAGTTTGATTGGATAATAGCATTATTCAATTTTAAGCAATTTCCTATGTCATTAATTGAAATTATTGCAGTTATTATGAGCATCATTGGCGTGGCACTCACAATCAAAAGAAAAATGTGGTGCTGGTTTTTTAACTTTGTTGCTTTTGTTATGTACGCCTACATTTTCTATCAATATAAATTGTATGGAGAAACAATTCTACAATGTATTTTTATTGTTATGAATCTATATGGTTTTTATCATTGGAGAAAAGGCAATACTGAGCAACACACAATACGAATTGAAAAGTCACATTTTCCAACACTCGCAATGCAAATGGTTCTGGCTTTAATCGGCGGATTATTATTTGGATTCGGACTACACCACTTTACAGATGCCTCCTTACCAATATTAGATGCGCAATTGGCAGCTTTTAGTTTATTAGCCACCTATTGGACCACGCAGAAGTTTATTGCGACTTGGGTGTTGTGGGTGATTGTAGATATTGTTTACGTCGGCATGTTTGTTTACAAGAGTCTTTATCTGACGGCTGGACTATATGCTGTGTTCATCGGTTTGGCGATTCTCGGGTGGAAACAATGGAGCAACGTCAGAAAGCAGCAAAAGATAGGTGCGATTTAAATAGATATAAATGACTTACTAACTGGTAGTGAAACACAAATGCTGATTGATTTTAATACAGCCCAATTGGACAAGTTCGATGCATTGGTACAACAGATTTTAGCCAAACCGCATGAGTATGTTCAGTTTGATTCAATTGCAGATTTTTATAGTGCCGAATGGCTTAAGAGTTTCCCAAAAGGTACCTTTTGGCGTTGCGCAGGACAGGATGATGGAGCCGAACATTTTTATGCTGTAATTTGCTATAAAAATCGTAGGTTGAGTATTGATAATACAGATACAAGTAGTGTCATTTTTAAAATTTCAGATGAAGCTGAGCTTGGTACAATTCATAACGCACACTAAATCTAAACCGGACATCAAAAATTATAATCCCTCATATCTCTGAGGAAATGACAGAGCTTATTATTCACCTTAATTATTTAAGATAAATTTATAAATCAGTCATCAAAATGTAAAAATCAATTTTCTTGATCAATATTTTGTAGGCATATTCAGTCAAAATATCTAGCTGAAATCATAAATCTAACTTTTAATTCGAAGGAATCTTTTGAATATCATGACTTTTGATCAGTGATGACAGTGAGAATAAGTATTGTGTAATGGTTTGATAAAGCGTAAATTAAGCTAATTATTTGTTATTTTATTAATATAATTGTGATGTTTTTATCATTTTAATAAGAATTAATTTTCTAAATGCATGTAGGTATAGGATAAATAGACTTATCGAGTGAATAAGTTTTAGATTCATACAGAATAAATGAAATGAAAATCTATCGTAAAATTACGCAATCTGAAGCGGTTCAACAATTCATGAATAATAGTGTTCTGATGAATTGGAGTGACTTAAATAAAAGCGTTCTAGTCTTATTGTTAGGCGGTGCTGCTCATATTACGTGGATTGGATGGTATCTTTATTTTTCAAATCATCCGTCATTTCAACATTGGTTTAATCATGATTATGGAACATATCATTTAGCACGAATGATTGTATTCTGTATCATCAATTTTGTATTGATTTTTCCCATATTATTTTACTCAAGAAATACTTTTATCAAAAAATATTTACCCTATATTGCTGTAATTTTTTTCGGCATAAGCTTTGTATATGGTGGTTATGCGGTTGGGATTATGAGTCCTGTATCTATAGCTGGCTATATCAGTTTAATTACCGTCGGGATGGTTTTATTTAAAAGAACTGTAATGTATTTGGTTTTTATACCGATCACATTTTATTTGATTATGGCAATTATCTTAACTTTAAATGGTCAAATGACTTATGCACCCATTTATACTCAAGAGTTTAATCAGATTATATTTCATCGAAATGAATTTTGGGTGTATACCCAAATGTATTTCTATATCCCTATATTTTTTTGTTCATTGGTGTTATTTGAAGTATTACTCATTCAATGGCGAAATCGAGAAAAGAAAGTAAGAGAGATGAGTCAAATTGATCCGCTGACGGGTATTTATAACCGTCGAAAAATAGGGCAAAATCTAACGGAAATTCAAAATGAACATCGAGCAGTTGCTATTATTTTAATGGATCTTGATCATTTTAAACAAATTAATGATCGTTATGGTCATGATATCGGAGATGATGTACTCAGGCAAGTAGCCTTTATATTGTCAAAAAATGTCAGAGATGAAGATGTTGTAGGGCGCTTTGGAGGTGAAGAGTTTATTTTGGTGCTACAAAATAAATCTATACAACAGGTGGTAGATATTGCTGAAAGATGTAGACAACAAATTGAAAATACGCCCATAAAAATTACTGATCGAGAAACTATTCAGATCTCTGCGAGTTTTGGTATAACCCTTGGAAATCATTACCAGACTAAAGAACAAGTTTTAAAACAAGCAGATGATGCTCTATATTTGGCTAAAAAATCAGGACGTAATCAAGTGAAGAAATTTCAAGAATGTGAATCTTATTTAAAAAAATCAGATATTTGATCGTTAAATTATCAACCTGATTATTTTAAACAATAGACTACAATTTCATATCATGCTGTAGCATTAAATCATTAATTTAAACAACGAGAAAATAATGAATCACAAGTTAAAGCATAATTCTTCAAAATTTAATTTAAAAGAATAGTTGTTCATTGCGATGCTCAATATTTGGATGAAGTTACCTCAAATTAAGACCTTACGTGAAAGCATGAAAACGTTCATGCAAACTAGTGTCATTATGCAATGGGATAATATCAGTAAAACGATAATGATCTTAGCAATGGGGGGACTCGATTTCTTAGTCTGGCTCGTATGGTTAGTTTATTCCTATCATTCAGCCGAGTTGAATCATTGGATTAACACAAACCACTATCCCTTTTTTGTATGTTTTTACCTGCTGGGTGCGTTGAGTTTTTTTATCCTGATTTATATTTGTAATCGTTATAAAAAAAATAAGAAATTCAAAATATATCTGCCTTATATAGCTGTAGCATACTTTGGAATCATGATGCTATTTTCAGGGTTTGCAATTGGTATTGCGAGTCCAGCAACAATTGCAGGATATATAACGGTGGTCACTGTAGGATTAGTTTTATATAGACGTAAGATTATTTATTCCACGTTTATACCAGGAACGATTATCTTACTGTTGCTTATTACACTAAGTGCAAAAGAATTCATCATTTATGCTCCAGTTTTTAGTAATGAATTAGAAGCAGGAAATCTTTATCAAAATTCGTATTGGGTTTACAGCATGTTATTTCTGTATATTCCAATATTTATCGTGAGCATTGTTTTATTTGAGGTATTACTGATTCAATGGCGTAATCGTGAGTTATGGATGAATGACATCAGCCGTAAAGATCCATTAACAGGTATATTAAACCGTCGCAGTATTGGTGAGTTTTTAAAGAAACTAGAAGATCAGAAGCAAATCTATGCTGTAATTTTATTGGACTTAGACCATTTTAAAAAAATTAATGATACTTATGGACATGATGTGGGGGATCAGGTGCTGATCACTGTTTCAAATGTACTTTCGAATATTGCAATTGATGGAGATTGCTTAGGCCGCTATGGAGGGGAGGAGTTTATGTTGATTTTACCTCAACTCAATAAAGATCAAGCAATGACTATCGCTCATAGATGTAGACAAACAATCGCCGAGACACTGATTCGACACGCAAATGGTGCCGAGTTCAATATATCTGCTAGTTTTGGCGTGGCCATGAGTAGTCGAGATTCTAGAAAAGAAGATGTCATTAGACGGGCAGATCAAGCATTGTATATCGCCAAGGATCAAGGGCGTAATCAGGTTCAATTTTTATCTTAATGACTATCATTGTTAGCTTTAACTGATGAAAATTTTCTTATAATCTCAGTTTTATTTTCATTAAAAGCTCTCTTCACAAACTTCTCTTAAAGGACCAAGACAGTTAGTTGAGTTAGATCAAGAATAATAGTAGTTCGAATTTAGCGTTATAGCCAAACGACTATTGCAATTGAATTAAGATCTGAAGCATTCAATTGATTCAAGATCACAAAGTACAGATCGATTCAAAATATTAACTAACCCGAATAGCGGATAAGGATTTTTCTTTAAAATCATAAGCTAAATGTAATTTTATGATTAGTTTTTAGTGTTATCAGACCAAAGCATAGACTTTTTTATGCTCAAAATGATGGATAAGTCTCAAGATGAATGATCTCATTTCCTTAAGCAGGATTCGGGTTAACTACTTTATTTAAGGGATGAGTTGCCACTGAATTTGATTACGTCCCATGTTCTTTGCTTGATAAAGAAGTAAATCGGCAGACTCCATGGTTTGGTCAAACTTAATTCGATGATTAAAAAAATCCATACCGATACTGACTGTAATTGGGATATTTTGTCCATTAATGATGAGTGGTTGGGATTCTATCGCTTTGCGTATGCGCTCTCCAATATTTAATGCAATCTCATGATTCACATCTTTCAGTACGATTACAAATTCTTCACCACCAATACGTGAAATTTCGTCATAAGGACGAATCGATTTACGCATAATTGAACTGACATGCTTCAATGCTTCGTCACCGATAGGATGTCCATAAGTATCATTAATTTTCTTAAAATAATCTAAATCACACAGCAATAACGCATTTTGAATCAAATTTGATTGGGTAAGTGCGTTGATCCGTTCATTTAACGCACGACGATTCAGTAATCCCGTGAGTGGATCAATATTACGTTCGACTCTTAGTTTTCTCATCTAGTCTTGTAGAGCACAGCCGATAAACAAACCAAAAAACAGTAAATCCAATATGATGAGCAGTAATTGAGTAGTTGCCCAAATATTTTCACTATCTGAGACAAGTTTGTTGTTGTCCATGATCATAAATAAAATCATGCCACGAAAAACCGCAATAAAGACGATAAAACAGACGACATATTTAAGACCAAGATCGACATACATGCGTGGTTTTAGTGACCAGATTTCATAAATACGATTTCCAAAAATAGATGAAATCGTGATGCCTAGAATTAAATGTCGTATATCTTGATTATCTTGAATCGCTGAGAAGTAAAAGAGTAAGCAAAAGCCAATTAAGGCAACGAATACGATATTGCCCCAATGTGTTTCTATATCGAGCCGATGATGGACAGCATGAGTGATAAAAATAGAAGCAAGCAAAAATATGCCAAGTACCAGTGCAATGCTATAAGCCATGACTGAGTGCGCTAGAATGGTATGCAATAAAATACACAGCCCAATGCAAACTGTTGCGACTCCATGCCATGTAATATATTTTGGTAATACTTTGATTAGGTTAAAGCAGACAACGCATAAACCAATGACAATCAAGAAAGCAGGAATAATCAGACTAAAAAAGTTTAAGTTTTCAATGATCATGGTCGTTATTTCAACCTCTTTTTCACGTCATCATCTCAGGTGATGATCTTTTAAATCGTAATTTTGTTGAGCAATTTTTTGCATTCTGATTACTTTTTATCATAAATATAAATATATAAATTAGATATGTATTTATTAAAAAATAACTGATATTTTAAGGAGATAAGTTCGAACTAGAACATAAATTATGTGACAAGTTTTGATTTTTAGCTTGAAAATATGATCTTCATTTAATCTAAATATTAATAGCTGTGCGATTAAATTGTCCCGTAATAGATAAATATCAATGATCGTATTGATATTCAGAATTAAGCTGACCTAAGCAAAAAATAAAATGACAAATGATTTTTTAATTAATCGATTAAAGGGGTAGTTTTTAGTAAGAATAAGAAGGACGTTCTAGCAGAGGATCAGCACTTTTTTAATGTAAATGCATGTGCAAGCCAAACAAGAGACGGACAAAAATTAAGAATATTGAGACATTAAAAATGAAAGGGTTCCTAAGCAAAATTATTGATTGATTTAATTTTAAAAACTCAGCATATGGAATTCAAAACATAATTCTAATAGCAAATAAAGGACGTATGAGCAAAAGCATTTGGCACAGACAGATTGATTCATTACACCAATTTATGCTCAGGAGCTCTTTACTCAACAGTAGTAACTTGACTAAGTCCATTCTGATCTTAATTTTAGGGGCTAATGATTTTATTAAATGGTTTTTGTGGATTTATTTTTCGAATGCAAATCCTCAAAATCAACAATGGATTAATCAGGATCATTATCTTCCCTTTCTGATCTATAACGTAGCGGGATTCATGCTATTTTGGGGGATGGTTTGGGTCTGCATACGATTCAAACATGCATCATTTACCCAACAATATATGCCTTATATAGCGGTAATCGTTCTGTGTTCTATTTATATGTTTAATGGTTATTTTATTGGTATCGGTAGTCCAGCAACGATTGCCGCCTATGTCAATTTGATCTGTTTAGGCTTGGTTCTATTCACTAGAAATATTGTATATACCGCATTGATTCCAATGACGGTTGTATTACTGGCACTCATTTTCCTCAGTGCATATCAAATCATTCCTTATGCACCCTTATTCAGTGAAGCGCTGAATCAATCGATTTTGATTTATAACACCTTTTGGGTGTATAGCATGTTGATTATTTACATTCCGATTTTTTTTGCCAGTGTTGTTATTTTTGAGATTTTGTTGCTGCAGTGGCGAAATCGTGAAAACTGGGTTAATGAAATTAGCCAAAAAGATCCGCTGACGGGTGTATTTAATCGACGCGTTATTGACCGAGATTTAAAAAAACTACATCAACTCAATTCGTCTTATGCAGTGATATTGATCGATTTAGATCATTTTAAATCCATTAATGATCGTTTTGGACATGACGTGGGGGATCATGTGTTACGACGTGTGGCTCATGTTTTAAGTGTGAATATTCGTGGAAATGATATGGTCGGGCGTTTCGGTGGTGAGGAGTTTCTAATGATTTTACAAACATCTGATCTAGATAAAATGAAGGAGATTGCGGAGCGATGTCGTCAACAGATTGAACAGGAGAATTTCATCATTCAGGATAATCTTACGATTCAAATTACGGCAAGTTTTGGTATTTCGATTTACCAAGATGGTATGACGCATGAACAAGTGATTAAACATGCAGATCAGGCTTTATATTTGGCAAAGGAGCAAGGACGTAATCAGGTTCAGTGTGCGATTTAAAAGCGCTACTAACATTAAAATTGATCTTAGCTTCTTACAGAGGGATGGATTTCTTAGTGGTTATTGAAATCCTGATGCAAAACTATCTTAGATTTTTGGCAACGCCCGATGCTATACATTTGTAAACTTTAATCACGATCTGGCTTTGTTAACTTACATGGTGCTCAAGCGTTAATTATATAACATTATTTTTATGATGATAAAAAATAAAATGATTTAGAGGTTCATGATGAAAAGCCCTGTACCAGATTACTTGAATCAAGTCTTATCCAATTGTGATTTAAACCATGAGGGGGCATTGGCAGATTATATCCCTGAACTGGCGAATGCAGATCCGAATAAATTAGCACTGGCACTTTCAACGGTAGATGGTGTTATTTATTCGAGTGGAGATGTGGATGTTGAATTTACTATTCAATCTATGTCGAAACCTTTTGCTTATGCACTAGCACTCACAACACATGGTTTCGATAGCATTTTATCTAAAGTAGGTGTCGAACCTTCAGGTGAGGCTTTTAATCAGATTGCTTTAGATCGAGAGAATTTACCTAAAAATCCGATGATCAATTCAGGGGCGATCACGACACATTCCCTACTACCATTTGATGCATACACTGATCGTGCAGAGACACTGAGACAATTCTTGAGTGAGCTTGCAGGGCGTGAGTTGGAGTTTGATCAGCCGGTTTATCAATCTGAATTAGAGACTGCGTTTCGAAATCTGTCGATTGGCTATATGCTCCGTACAGTTGGGGTGCTTGAGTCAGATCCTGTTGAAATCGTACATGGCTATATCAAACAATGTGCAATAAAAGTAACCGTGAATGACTTGGCGAAGATGACCAGCGTCTTAGCAAACGGTGGAATTCAGGCGCAAACAGGTAAAAGACTGATTGAGCGTAATGTTGTGCGTCAGGTGCTGAGCGTGATGATGACTTGCGGTATGTACGATGCTGCGGGGGATTGGTTAACCACAGTCGGTATACCTGCGAAAAGTGGTGTGGCGGGTGGAATTATTGGTGTACTCCCTGGGCAGGTAGGTATAGCCGTATTTTCACCAAAATTGGATGACCATGGTAATAGTGTCAGAGGCGTGGATATCTTTGAGCAATTATCACGAGATATGGGTTTGCATTTGATGGAGGGTATACCTTCGGCGCAAACCATTGTGCAACGTCGTTATTCACCCCAAGGTAATGATTCTATTGTGATCTATGAATTGGTTGGTGCATTACAGTTTGCTGAAGCTGAGATGTTATTGCGAATCCTGGAAAATGAACCAGTGGCATCGAATAAGATTGTTTTTGATTTAAATAATCTCTCTTTTATCCATGATGTAGGGCGTCGTATGTTGATTGAGGGGATCGATCGACTCATGGACGATGGGCACTTTGTCGCTTTAATTGATCCTGATCAGCTTATACGACAGAAACAGACACATCAGGCTAGAACATTGAATTCCTATCCTCTTATAGAAGACTGTATAAATGAACGAGTTGATTGATTTAAAATAAATAAAGCTGAATTAAAAATAAAGCCAGTGAACATTCAAAGTGAATAAAAAATGAAATTGATTAAAAAGAGAATCATCAAAGTGAACATGATTGAAACACAAAACCATAAAATCAAAATGAAGCAAGATGCTCGCGGATCTATATTTTCACAATGCGTCGTGAGTTTAATCTTCGGTTTGTTACCGATGCATATTTTTGCTGAAAGCTATGTTCAGCCGATTATTCATGGAAAAGTACAAACTCATTTGGAGATGAATCTTAAAATGCTACCGAAGCCTAAACAGGTGATTCGAGGTGGTGAAGATGAATGTAATGGTGGTCATTTCCCAGATCAATATCGTTATGGAGACTTTACCGTGCTTGATAATGGACAAATTCAAGAAGTGGTCATGAATGGTTCAAACGGCGTTATTTTTCACCAACAACGTATTGTAGATACGATGAATCAACAGGCGTTTAAAAAGAAGTTTAAAGCGTTCATTTATGAGGATGAAACAAATCCAAATGTTTTCAGCGCAGATATGGCAAAGGATGGCAATGATTCAATTCAATTTATATTTAAAGCAGGAAAATTACAGCGTTATCGTTTAAATTTTGATAATTGTTAGCCGTAGCGCTTTTGAGATTAAGAAAACTATGTTTTTAGATCGAATATGAGCCGTTCGCAACTCAATCATGACTGAGTATTAGAGAAGAAAGAGATTTTTTATTTGGAATTTGAGATTTTTTTGCTGTTTTTTTATATTTTCATTATCTCGTTGTCTTTCGATTAAATAACTTATCTACTTTCTAAAGAAGGTTGAGATAAAGTTGTACATCAGCATCCGAAAAATGAAAAAGGAGAGATTGTATAATAACTGCTTTTGATAGAGCAAATAGTCATATAATGAATGAAATGTATACTAATGTACTAATACGAGTTGATGTTTTTTAAACTATACTATTATTGAATTAAGTGCATACACTTTTATTGAATTACACCATTATTTAAAATTAGAGAGTTTCTTATCGTGGCTGAATTGATCCCTACTAGCATACAACAGTTAAAATCTGCGAGCGGTGGGGAGCGTAAAGTCTATCAATTACTCGAACATGTTTTTAAAGATGAAAAGGCGATTATCTGGCATGAGCCTAAAGCTTTAAATCGCTATACTGACTTTATTGTTTGGCTGCCGAACCATGGTCTATTGGTAATCGAAGTTAAAGATTGGTCAAAAGAACGGTTTGAAACGCTCAATCCTGAAAAATTTAGTGGGCGTTTTTATAATAAAAATGAACAACAGATTGTGACAGTTGCAAACCCTGAGCAACAAGTTCGCAAATGCATGTTAAATATTCTGAATCAATTTAAGAAAACTGCGGTCTTTGTACAGGATCAAGGGGCTTATCAAGGAAATGTTAAATTTCCAATTACAAGTTGTGTGATTTATACCGAACTTAAACAAGATGAGGCGGATGAAATCCATCTAAGTTTGCCTTCAATTAGTACTGCACATAAAACCATCTTTAAAGAAGATATACGCCTCGTTGCAGAAAATAAAACCTTTAAACAAAAACTGATCAACGCATTTCGTGATGTAGCTTTTCCATTTCAGCCTTTAAGCGAAACTGAAGAAAAGCTATTACGTTATATGATTTTTCCAGAAATTCGAGTAAATAAATTTACACAAGATGAGTTGTTTGAAATACAGCCACAAGAGGTGAAAGCCTTAGATTTGTCTCAAGAATCTATTGCTAAAAATATTGGTGATGGTCATCGTATATTAAAAGGCGTGGCGGGTAGTGGTAAAACCTTGGTATTGGCATGTCGGGCTAAATATTTAAAGACGATCTATCCTGAACATAAGATTTTGGTGGTGTGTTACAACAATTCGTTATGTAATCACTTAAAGCATATGTTTGGTGATGATTGTGATCAGCAGATTGAGGTGCTGAATTTCCATAGTTTGGTTAAACAAATCACTCGTGCAAATTTATTGATGCTACCTAAAGAAAAACAATCGGATTACAACACGCGTGTAGGTCAGATTTTATTGGATTATATTGACAGTAATCTATTAGAAGATACGCAGAAATATGATGCGATTCTGATTGATGAAGGACAGGACTTCGCGCAAGAATGGATCGTTGGATTATCTAAATTAGTCAAATCTGAAAGTAATCATATTTTATTTTGCTACGACCCTGCACAGAATATTTTTAATCGAAAAAGACCAAGTTGGCGTTCGGTAGGTTTAGAGGTACAAGGGAAGAAACCTGTCGAACTATCAAAATGTTACCGCAATACCAAAGAGATCTTGGACATCGCCAAAGCTTTTTTGAATCCGAAAGAATTAGAAAGTCTACAAAATAATGATGACTATGATCGTGTACTCGACCCTGATACGGGAGAGTGTAAAGCTGGAGAATATCCAAGTATTTATCACCAAAATGATGTGCGTCATTTAGCGGACTTGATCGCAAGAAAAATAAGACAATTAATTCACTCCGATGTATCTGCCCGCGAGATTGCTGTATTGCAGGCAAAATCGAGCGGATACGATAGTTTTATGACGGAATTAAAAGCCAAGTTAAATGAATATGTACCTGAAACGGAAGTTGAATTTATCTTTAGCGGTCCAGAGAAGAAAGCTTTAGATTTGCAAAAAAAATCTATTAAAGTCATGAATGTGGAGTCTTCTAAAGGCTTAGAGTTCCCGTATGTGTTTTTTGTCGGCATGGATTACATGCCACGGATTGGTGAAAATCGAGATATTGATTCTGAACGTAAATTGGCATATGTGGGAATGACTCGTGCGCAAAATAAGCTGTTTATTTTAGGCTGTGAAGATAAAGGATTTTTGGCGGATGTCAGAGAAATTCATGAAAAAAATCAGCCTATTACCAATGAAGCGCAGACCTCAGTAGAAGTAAGTGTGGAAAAGTCCGATCAGGCTATTGAAGAAGAACAAGAAGAAGATACAACTACGAGCGATAGCATGATTGGACAAAAGTGGACTGAAGATGAAGAGGTCAGATTGATAGATGCTTTTGTGGAAGAAAAACTGTCGATTAAAGAAATTGCGAAACGGCATAATAGGAAAGTAGGTGGGATTCGTGCGCGTTTAAAGAAATTACGTCTTATTGAGTAAGATTAAATTAGAAAATTATTCATTTTTTGGTAGTGCTAAAAACCAACGTTTAATAATTCATTTATATATTTCAATATCAATAACTTATTATTTTTATCACGTCATATTCATGCACTACCAATTATTTGTAGAAAATAGAAAGTTTATTGATGATTTTCTCTTCTAATACGGAATAACCTGTGGCTAAAAAGCTCGCTAAAGTAACGAGCATAATTACGAAAATCGTGAATGCCACACCTTTAGATTGTTGATAATTCAAGCCCAGCTGTTCATAACTGACCGAATAATCTATTTCTTTGTCGTCAATCGAATCTTGGACTTGCAACAGTTGTATATATTTATAGCCTTTGATGCTTACAACATTTGCTTGATCGATGGTGACTTTATTTCCTGCCCTTATGAACTCATTGTCACAGAGAGAGTGAGTCAATGAATCACAATCAAATGCAAAAAGAATTTCACTATTCTTCGAGATTAAAAGGTGGGAGCTGTCGTCTAACTTTCGTTGATACAGTTCGTATTTTTCTAAAGATGAAGCATTGATGGTTTTATAGTCTTTGATTTCGACAGGTTGATTATCGAGGTTCCTTAGAAGTAACCAAATCATTATTGCGCATAATAAGAAAATGAAAAGAGTCAGAATTTTTGCGAGCTGTTCAAGGCGAAAGTACTTCGTTAAAAAATTAAACATTTTATATTTTTGCTCTTGTACATCTTGATTCATCCTTAAAGATCTTATTCTAATTCTTTCAATTGCTGAATTCGAGCTTTGATCAATTCAGCGTTGCATGACAAATTGATTAATTTACTCCCTGCACCTAATGTATAAGTGGAGAAATGCGCCACTAATTCATCACAATGTGAGTTCTTATATAAAAGCCAATTTTTTTGAGAATTTTCTAGAATTGAACGTCTTTCAACATCCATGGACTGTGATAATTTTTGATGGGTCTGATTTAGTTTGCTTTTATCCTGCTTTAATTCATTTTCATAACATTGGATGTCATTATTAACATTTGAGGATGAGCATTCTGCAAATACTTGACTAGAAATTAAAAACATAAAACAAATGGAAAGTGTATATTTCATATATTACTCTTAAGATAATGTATTTTTATTATGGTAGATGTTGGCTGTAGGAATCATTGGATTCCAAAAAAATTGTATTCTTTTCTCAGTGGTCAAGCTTTCTAAATATACAGAAGAATAGAGAAATGCAAAAGCTCAGATCAATTACGTTTAGTATTCTTATGCATTGTACGTCTGATGATTAAATGCTTAATGAAAGGTAGTATTGAATCGTTCAGTGGAAATAATCAAACCCTATAACAGAAACTTAAAAACAACCTTCACGTGATTTACGCAATAACATGACCGATGCTGAGAATTTGATGTGGTAACGACTTCGTAATAAGCAAATTTTAGGTTTACAGTTTTATCGTCAAAAACCATTACTTAATTACATCGTGGATTTTTATTGTCCTGCTGCGAATTTAGTGATTGAGTGTGATGGTAGTCAGCACTTTACAGATGAAGGATTAGAAGCAGATCGAATTCGGGATGATGCTTTGGCTCAGCTTGGGTTAAAAGTATTAAGGTTCGATAATGGGCAGGTGATGGGGCGGATTGATAATGTGGTTGATGTGATTTATCAGTATTGTTTTCAGGAATCTCCCTAAATCCCTCTTTGGAAAAGAGGGACTTTGTACGAATTTAATTGCGGTTGTGGATTCGTGGAGTTTCCCCCCTTTTTAAAGAGAGGTTAGGAGGGATTATATGTGTCCTTCATACATTTTTTTAGCTTCAGTGGCTTTATCTAATTTTCTATGAATTAAGGATACTGTTGATAAAATATCTAAGGCATCTTGTTCATCTATATTCCATGTGATTTTAGGAGCGTGGGCTGTAGTGTTTCTGAATGTACCAAATATGCCTTTAAGTAAATGCATGAAACCATTTTGTTCACTTTGATGGCTTGGTGTCGTTAAACTATTTAGAGCTAAATACGGAACTTTATTTTTATATGAAAAAGCTTGATCTACTAATTCAGAGCCATCACAGGTTAGATTTGTTTTTATCCTAATTTTTTCAGCAATACTTTTTGTAGCTTCAAATACAGCATGAAAGTAGTTGTCCACAACTAATTCTGCTTTACAGAAAGCGAGTACATCAGGATGAATCCTTCTATCTAAAAGTATTTTCTTTAAATTTTGGGCACGTTCTTCTGCTTCGGAAAAAGTTTTAACTTTTCCAGCTAGCTTGATTTCTCCACTTTCAGTTAACTCAAAACCTTCAAATGATAAAACAAAATTTAACTCAGTTCGTATTTGTGCAAACCATTCTTTTTTATGAATATGTCTAGAAGGACGCATTACGTACTTAATAAAAGATAGAATATTATTTGAACAATGATCTAGGGTCTGTTTTGTGTAGAGCGCATCATATAAGCGCTTCCATTTTGTGGAATTTAATTCAGGGTCTTTAATATTACATTCAGATAAATATTTAGTTATTTCTGCACCTGAAAGTCCATTAGAAGTATCTCCTAAAATTTTACAAATACTTTCTAAACTTCCAAGGTCTAAAGCTTTTACTATTGCCATTTGTTCATCTTTAACTTTTATTTACTTAATTATCTTAAATACTTGTCTTATTTATAGCAATTTAATCCCTCCCAACCTCCCTTTAAAAAGGGAGGAGCAGTCACGTAATCAATTCGATACGTGAAATCCCCCTCTTTGAAAAAGAGGGGTTAGGGGAGATTAAAAACAAAACATCCCCTCACTCGAGGGGATTTTTAGTTCCCCCTTTTATCAAAGGGGGCTAGGGGAATTCTAAAATCAATTAAACAATCGAATCATCCAAATTCGGCGCTAACCAACGTTTCGCTTCATCCAATGTCCAACCTTTACGCTTCGCATAATCTTCCAACTGATCTTGCGCGATTTTACCCACGTTAAAGTATTGGCTTTCAGGGTTGGCGTAGTAGAAACCACTTACACTTGATGGTGGCCACATTGCAAAACTTGAAGTCAATTGTGTACCAATGGCATTGGTCGAATCTAACCAACTAAACAAAGTCGCTTTTTCAGAATGCTCAGGGCATGCAGGGTAGCCCGGTGCAGGACGAATCCCCACATACTTCTCTTTAATTAATTCTTCATTGCTTAAAGATTCGGATGCTTGGTTGCCCCAGAACTCTTTACGGATACGCTCATGTAAATGCTCCGCAAATGCTTCGGCAAAACGGTCACCTAAAGATTGTGCCAAAATCGCAGAGTAATCATCGCCTTTGGCTTTGTACTCATGTGCCATTTCTTCCGCACCAAAGATCGACACCGTAAAACCACCTAAATAATCTTCAGCTTCATCTTTCTTCGCAACAAAGTCTGCCAAAGAGAGGTTTGGTTTACCTGTCACTTTATCTGATTGTTGACGGATATGATGGAAGGTATGCGTCACTTGAGAACTTGCTTCATCATAGACTTCAACCGAATCCGCTGCAGAACGATTGGCAGGATAGATTCCAAATACCGCACGCGCATCAAAACGTTTGTTATCAATAATGTCCTTTAACATGGCTTGCGCTTGATTGTATAAATCAGTTGCAGCTTCACCGACAACCTTATCCGTAAGGATTGCAGGGAATTTACCTGCCAAGCTCCAAGAGATAAAGAACGGTGTCCAGTCAAAGTACTCAACCAATGTTTCTAGCGGGTAGTTGGTTAACGTTTGTTTACCAATAAAGTTTGGTTTTACAGGTTTGTTGGCAGCAAAATCAATTTTTAAACCATTTTCAATCGATTCTGCATAAGACAACTTCGCAGCTTTGGGTTGTTTATTGGCAATACGTTCACGGACTTTAATATATTCGGCACGTGTGTCTTCAACAAACTTAGGCTTCATTTCAGGAGAAAGCAGGGTTGTTGCAACACCCACCGCACGAGAAGCATCGGCAACATAAATCACTGCATCATTCGAATATTGTGGATCAATTTTAACGGCTGTATGTGCTTTAGATGTGGTTGCGCCACCAATCATCAGTGGAATGTTAAAGCCTTTGCGTTGCATTTCTTTTGCAACAAATACCATTTCATCTAAAGATGGGGTGATGAGACCTGATAAACCAATGATATCTACTTTCTCATCAATCGCAGTTTGTAAAATTTTCTCGCACGATACCATCACGCCAAGGTCAACGATGTCATAACCATTACAACCTAAAACCACGCCTACGATATTTTTACCAATATCATGTACGTCGCCTTTAACGGTCGCCATTAACACTTTACCTTTAGACTGACCCGCAGTTTTTTCAGCTTCGATGTACGGGTTTAACCAAGCCACAGCTTGTTTCATCACACGTGCAGATTTGACCACTTGTGGTAAGAACATTTTGCCCGAACCAAACAAGTCGCCCACCACGTTCATACCATCCATCAGTGGTCCTTCGATCACATCAAGCGGGCGAGTGGATTTTAAGCGTGCTTCTTCAGTATCTTCATCAATAAATGCCGTGATCCCTTTGACCAATGCATGTTCAAGACGTTTTTCAACAGGCAGTTTACGCCATTCTAAATCTTCAACTTTCTTTTGTGCTGCGCCCTGACCACGATATTGCTCGGCAACTTCAAGGAGTTTTTCAGTTGCTGCTTGTGCCCCTGCTTCTGATGAGGAGTCGCCTTGGTTTCGGTTCAGAACCACATCTTCAACTGCAGCTTTAAGCTCTTTATCGATGTCATCATAAATCGCCATTTGACCTGCGTTTACAATCCCCATCGTCATACCTTGTTTGATGGCATGGTACAAGAACACTGAGTGAATCGCTTCACGTACAGGCTCATTACCACGGAATGAGAACGATACGTTAGACACACCACCAGAAATCATCGCATGTGGTAGGTTTTGTTTAATCCAACCCGTTGCTTCAATAAAATCAACTGCGTAGTTGTTATGTTCTTCGATCCCGGTTGCAATCGCAAATACGTTCGGGTCAAAGATAATGTCTTCAGCAGGGAAGCCAACATCATTCACTAAAACATCATATGAGCGTTTACAGATTTCTTTTTTGCGTGTAGCCGTATCCGCTTGACCATCTTCATCAAATGCCATTACGATGACAGCAGCGCCATACTGACGGCATAAACGAGCACGTTCTACAAACTCGTCATAGCCTTCTTTTAACGAAATCGAGTTAACAATCGCTTTACCTTGTACGCATTTTAAACCTGCTTCAATGATTTCCCATTTTGATGAGTCAATCATGATGGGCACACGTGAAATTTCAGGTTCAGACGCCACCAAGTTCAGGAAATGCACCATCGCACCTTCTGAATCGAGCATCCCTTCATCCATGTTAATGTCGATCACCTGTGCACCTGCAACCACCTGTTGCAATGCCACATCCAGTGCTTCGGCAAAGTTTTCTTCACGGATCAAACGAAGGAATTTTTTAGAACCTGTGACGTTAGTACGTTCACCGACGTTTACAAATAATGAGTCCGCTGTAATGTTAAACGGCTCTAAACCACTTAAACGACAAGCAGGTTTAGTTTCAGGCACTTGACGTGGCTTAATATCTTTTACTGCATTGTAGATGGCACGAATATGGTCAGGCGTCGTACCACAGCATCCACCCGTGATGTTGATCAGACCACTTTCAGCAAATTCTTTGATAAATGCAGCCGTTTCCGCAGGCGTTTCATCATAACCACCGAAGGCATTTGGTAAGCCTGCATTTGGATGGGCTGAAACAAAAGTATCTGCAATATCAGACACAGTTTTCACGTGAGGGCGCATCGCATCTGCACCTAAGGCACAGTTAAAACCGATTGAAATCGGCTCTGCGTGACGCACTGAATTCCAAAATGCTTCGGCTGTTTGACCGGTTAATGTACGACCTGATGCGTCAGTAATCGTACCAGAGATCATGATGGGTAATTCATAGCCTTGTTCTTTAAACACTTCTTTTACTGCAAAGATTGCAGCTTTGGCATTCAAAGTATCAAATACCGTTTCAATAAGGATGATGTCTGCACCACCTTCAATCAACGCTTTAGTCGCTTCGATATAATCAACTTTTAAAGCATCAAAGGTGATGTTACGAAACGCAGGGTCATTCACTTGAGGTGAAATAGAACAGGTACGTGATGTAGGTCCAAGGACACCTGCGACAAAACGTGGTTTTTCAGGTGTTGAATATTTTTTACATGCTTCTTTGGCAATACGTGCAGCTTCACGGTTGATTTCAGGGACTAAATCTTCCATGTGGTAATCTGACATTGAAACGCGCGTGCCGTTAAAGCTGTTGGTTTCAATGATATCCGCGCCTGCTTCTAAATAAGCTTCGTGGATGCCCTGAATAATATGTGGCTGCGTTAACACCAAAAGGTCATTGTTGCCTTTTAAGTCGGATGCCCAGTCTGCAAAACGCTCACCACGGTAATCAGCTTCTTCTAATTTATGGCGTTGGATCATAGTTCCCATCGCGCCGTCTATAATCAGAATGCGTTGGGATAGAAGCTCTTTTAAGGTGGCGAGGGTAGACATCAATGACGCTCACTATGTTGGACTTAATTAGGTGCGATATTTTAGCAGATCTAAAGTACATTTTTTGATAATTCCATCGTCATTGGCTTGTAAAGCCATGAAAGCGTATGAAAATTAAACGCTTTATGTGAAATCAATAAATTTAATTTAAATTTTTGTTTTTGTTCATATCTTTGTCATATTTAGCTTGCAGAATAGTGCTCTGATCAGAAATTGAAAATTTAATGAAAAATATTACATATTTATTTCATTATCTTGGGTCAGCTTTATTCTCTGTTAAATAAAAGGTGTGTTTGGTTAAGTAATTGAAATCAATATATTTATGTTAAACAAAATCTAAGGAAATCTTATTTCTATATCCATAAAGTGTCATTTAGATGCTTTATATGACACGTTTTTGTCATATAATTGTAATAATTAAATTGAACAATAAGGGGATATTCTTATCCTCTTTACTTGCTTGCATGAATTCTAATCAATCTCCAGTTTCAGATTCAGCACAACAATCGGCGCAAGTCTCGTCGACCAATGTTCATGTGCCGACACCGAAGTTTTTTATGCCGGTGTTCTTAACACTGATTATTTCCACTCTCATTTATATTGGCTTCCAATTGGTGGCTGATTTATCTCATGTACCTGCATTAAGCCTTTACTCTGTGATTTTGCTTTCAACAGCATTATTCATTGCATTGGGTTTTGAGTTTGTAAATGGTTTTCATGACACAGCCAATGCAGTTGCAACCGTCATCTATACCAATGCCTTATCTGCACCT
Source organism: Acinetobacter sp. CY73 (assembly GCF_059515865.1). Classification (NCBI taxonomy): domain Bacteria; kingdom Pseudomonadati; phylum Pseudomonadota; class Gammaproteobacteria; order Moraxellales; family Moraxellaceae; genus Acinetobacter; species Acinetobacter sp. CY73. The sequence continues at coordinate 21,401 of NZ_JCAKMZ010000021.1, forward strand.
GTTGCGGTGATGTGGTGTGGTTTCTGTAACTTCTTGGGCGTAATGGTCGCAAGCGGTGCAGTGGCGTACGGTATTATTGCTTTACTCCCTGTAGAACTGATTATGAATGTCGGTTCTGGAGCGGGTTTTGCCATGGTTTTTGCCATGTTGATTGCGGCAATTACTTGGAATTTAGGAACGTGGTACTTTGGTATTCCTGCATCTAGCTCGCATACATTGATTGGTTCGATTTTAGGTGTAGGGATCATGAACTACATTCTAAACGCGAGCAGTGGTGCATCAGGCGTAGACATGGAACAAGTAATGAAAGTGGGTAAAGCACTTTTATTCTCACCATTAATCGGCTTTGCATTTGCAGCTGTGTTGTTCTTGCTGGTTAAAAAAATCTTCAAAAAACAAGTGGAATTATTCCAACCACCTGAAGGTAATAAGCCACCACCACCGTTGATTCGTGCACTATTGATCTTTACGTGTACGGGTGTAAGTTTTGCACACGGTTCAAACGATGGTCAAAAAGGCATGGGCTTGATCATGCTCATCCTGATCGGTTGTGTACCGTTGGCTTATTCTTTAAACAAGAATTTAGATCAGCAGCACATCCAATCATTTGAACAATTGTCTGCTCAAACTGCGCAAGTCATCTATGCAGATCATGCTGATATTCCGGATGAAAAAGCACGTGATGTATTAACAACGTACATCCAAACCAAAGAATTAACGCCTGAAGTTGTACCTGCATTGGCAAGTATGACCGATCACTTAGGTGACCGTGTAGGTGCTTATGGTTCATTAAAAGATGTGCCTGAAGCAGAAGTATCCTCTTTACGTAATGACATGTATTTGAGCGCAACTACTTTCAAACGTTTGGATAAAGCTGAAGCGCTACCAGCAATGAATGAAGCTCAAGTTAAAACTGTAGATGATTATCGTGACAACATGGATTCATTCCTACAATACATTCCTAACTGGGTAAAAGTCGCGGTGGCACTGGCATTGGGTCTTGGAACAATGGTGGGTTGGAAACGTATCGTTGTAACTGTAGGTGAGCGTATTGGTAAGCAACATATGACTTATGGTCAAGGTATGTCTGCTGAGCTAGTGGCAATGTCTACCATTGCTGCTGCTGATGGTTTCGGTATGCCAGTATCAACCACTCACGTACTGAATTCTGCTGTCGCAGGTACCATGGTTGCCAATAAATCTGGTTTGAATTTCCAAATGGTTCGTACCATTCTGTCAGCTTGGATCTTTACTTTACCTGCAACGATCTGTTTATCAGGTGGTTTATTCTGGTTATTGTTAAAAGTCTTCTAAGTTAGATTGATTAAAAAAAGCTGCCTCAGGGCAGCTTTTTTATTGGGTGATTTTTATCGATTATTTTTTCTAAACGAATCATGAAATATCCGTTATTTCTTAAACCTTTTCATTAAACCCTTAGGCAGCTTTTCTTCAGCAAAGCCATATAACGCTGCAAAAGGAAGTGCAGTACGTGCTAAATATGCCACACGCCATAAACCACCGTGATTAGCGCCTTCCATCATGAGTTCCAATGGATGATTCATTTTACGCTCAGGATTGGCAATTGACTTTGGATTACGCAAATCATGTACCCATAGCGCCGCCATAATGGCATTGGTTGTAGATGGATCAAACGCTTCTACATCAAAAATCCCTGCGCCATTAAACGCAGCTTTAAGCAACGGATTTTTGATCACTGAATGTGTGGTGGTTGATGGTGCAATATTGATACTCACACGTTGACCTTGATGGCGAGCCAAAGTTGCACGCCACTGTTGAATACGTTTAGCAAGGGCATAGTTAGGTCCTTGCTCCACCACTAAGCAATCTGCGATCCCATAGGCTTGGCCTTGCTCCGATGAAATCAGATCATGTGAATTTTGCTTAAAGAAATATTTAAGACTCAGTGCTTCAATCCCTTTACTGATGAGTTTTTCAGGTTGAGAGCGTGACTTGAATTTGGCAGCAGATCCATTGATCACTTCAGCAGGGACTGCATACACATCGGTTGGCGTACACATATACATTAGACTGGTATCTGGCTTTTTTTCACTGATATATTGCATGATACTGTCCATTGCCATCGATACGCGAACATGCTTTTCACCATCGAGGTAGGCAATTGCAGCCAGATCTAAAGCCTGTTCTTTTTTACTTAGCCATTGTGCAATTTCAGGTGTTTGAGTCAGTAAATTAGCACCCAGCTTTTCTTTTAAAGTCTCAATCGATGCATTTGGATCAAGCTGCTCTATGCACGGAGCAATCAGCGTCGCATTGCCTTTTTTGATCGTGGATAAGATCTTGTCCCAAATACGTGGATTAGGCAGATCTAGGGCAATAATATTGGCTTTCCATTGCGCTAACCATGTCAAAGGACCCGCTTCAGAGGCAGCACCAAACAGCACCATGGTACGGTCAGATAGATCAAACCATTCAGGATGTGCATGTACCGTTCTGAGTGCTTCAGCATGGCTACTTTCCATAATGCCAGTATCTTCCCATGTTTGAATTTGATCTAACAGGGCTTGTCCTTTTAGATGTTGCCCATGATAGGGCACATACCATTCAGGTTTCGCGTTACTTTCACCGTGTAACTTAATGGAATAGAGAGGTTGAGCCTCTAGGTTCAACATCTCGTTTAAGTTACATTTTTGACCATCACGATAAAATTCAAAGCTGTGATGGGCTTTATTTAAACCTGCTTGAGCAATTTGAATCGGATTTTCTTGATTCCGAATTCCATTTTCGACCAAAGCTTTAAAATAAATCGGGTATTTTTTGCGCCAGTTTTTTTCAGATAGCACTTGTTGTGATGTTTTATGGTCAACAGTAGACAATGCTTCAGATAGAATGGCTTGCCCGGTTTTCGAGGTGCTTGGTTTATTATTGGTAGAATTGATCGGGAATTGAATCCCTTCTAATGCTTCAGACATGCAAAAACTCTCGTGATGATTCATCATTTATATACAGATGTAAACATTATCTATGCCAAATTTGATTTGTTGGTGGCATTAACTACCAATATTGTGTGGATTGTATAATTGGTTCATCGATATTTTTAGCAAGCCTGATGATGGTTCAATCTATGAGAGCCAAAATGATGAATCCACAGTATAAGAAAACTCAATTTAAAGAGAAAAGTGAAAGAGCAAAATAAAAAAAGGACGATAACCGTCCTTTTATTGTTAAAGCTAAATGAGTGTGACCAACCTTTATTTTCAAGATTTGATCGACAAGTCTAATTTAAAAGCCATTATTTTATAGAATTCTTTAGAAAGGCAATTGAGTGAGTTTATTGAAAAAATGTGCAATCAATCGTGGTTCAATGATGATGGTCATCATCACGCCGTAAGCCGCACCCCATAAATGCGCACTGTGGTTCACATTTGAATTGCCTTTTTTGCCAGACCAGATGCTATAAGCAATGTAAAGAACAGCAAAAATAATCGCGGGAACAGGAATGAAGAAAACGAAAATCAGTTTCCAAGGTTCAAATAAAATATAAGCAAAAAGTACAGCAGAAACTGCACCTGATGCCCCCAGGCTTGCCCAACGATGATCATTTTTGTGTTTTAAATAACTGGGGATAATTGCAACGATTAAACCGCCCAAATAAAACAGTACAAAGCCTAGATCATAGAAATATTGACGATAAAAACTCTCAATTACGCTACCAAAGAAAAACAAGGTGATCATATTGAACAGTAAATGTGTACCGTCAGCATGGATAAAACCATGGGTAATAAAGCGATCATACTGACCTTTCTGCATGGCAGGTGGCCAAAAAATTAAACGATTCATTACATTTTGATTTGAAAATGCAATGAGGGAAATGATCACCGTAATGATGACAATGCTAACAGTATGATTAAAAGGTAAATCCAGCATAAATAAACGATTCTTTTTTTAACTATTTAATGATCATAATGCCTTTTCACTTATCAATATATTGTAATTTGATAATAATTCCGACAAATTTAGTTGATTTTCAGATATTACCCCCGATCTTAAGTTAAAATAGATGCTTCAGCATGAGGAAATATTGTTATGTCGACTGAGAACACCAGCACTGCAGTTGCTGAAGAAATTCCAAATTTATTGATTACACCAACTGCACAAGAGTACTTATTTGACTTGCTCAACAAGCAAAATACTCCGGGCATCGCTGTACGTGTTTTTGTGGAAAATGCAGGAACTCCACGCGCAGAGTGTTGCATGGCTTATAGCGCACCTGATGAAGTTGTACCAACAGATTACAAGCAAGATTATCCAGAATTTGCTGCATATATTGATACGCCTTCTATTCCATATTTGTTAGATGCTGTAATTGATTATAATAAAGATCGCTTTGGTGGTCAGTTAACTTTCCGTGCACCGAACTCTAAAGTGCCACGTGTTGGTCCTGATGCATCGATTGAAGAACGTATTACTTATATCCTTCAATCGGAAATCAATCCGGGTTTGGCAGGGCATGGCGGTAATTGTGCCTTGGTGGAAGTGGTTGAAGATGAAGAACATGGTTTAACTGCTGTATTGAAATTTGGTGGTGGTTGCCAAGGTTGTTCAGCCATTGATGTGACTTTAAAGCAAGGTGTACAAACAACGTTGCAACAGCATATTCCCGAGTTAAAGCGTGTTGTGGATCAGACAGATCACAGCCAAGCTGAAGGTGCTTATTTCAAATAAGATCTAAGTCCATATTAAAAAGATAGCTTCCTCATGGAAGCTATTTTTTTAGCTTAACTTATTTTGTAAATAATAATGAGAATAATTATCATAAGCAATTGCAAATTTAATCCCTTTTGTTACAATGCGCTACGAAAAGTTCTCATTCTCTCCTTAAATTTTTCGGAAATACGTATGAACAACACATGGATTAAATCTTCATTATCAGTTGCAGTCCTGTCTTTAATGACGATGAATGCACAAGCGGAAGATCAAACACAGATTGAAAAAAAGAGTACTCAATTAAAAACGATTGTTGTGACTTCAGCAGGGGGCTATGAGCAAAATATTGCAGATGCAGCGGCAACCATTTCTGTGATTTCAAAAGAAGAATTAGAAAAAAAATCGTATAGCGATGTCACCGATGCTCTGAAAAATGTACCAGGTGTATTTGTGCAAGGCGGTGGGACAAATCAAACCATTTCAATTCGTGGTATGGGTTCAGCTTATACATTGTTTTTGATTGATGGTAAGCCCATGAACGATGGGAGTTTGCTGACCACAAATGGTGGAGTGCAAGGAGCTTCAGTCAATTTCTTGCCGCCCATTGAGGCGATTGAACGTATTGAAGTGATCCGTGGGCCTTCATCGTCACTTTATGGCTCAGATGCGATGGGCGGTGTCATCAACATTATTACCAAGAAACATCAAAATGAACTGACAGGCAGTATTCGTACTGAATATATCAAAGCGGGTCAATCAAACGATGTGAACAATGATGCAACGAATACCAGTCTGTATGTTAATGCCCCTTTGATTGACAAACTATTATCAATGCAAGTCACCGCTGGTGTACAAACCATTGAAGAAAGTACGCTTCAAAAAAATACGTCTGAAACGGGTGAGAGTGAGCCAGATTTTTTAAAGAAAAATTTATCGACTAAATTTGTACTGACACCAGATGAAAAAAATACCGTAACAGCTGAATATTCTTTTACTCAACAAGAAAGAACGCATAATCCAGGCAAAAGTTATACGCGATACGTGTCTGCAACAGGTCAACGTGTTGATATTGATGCTAAAGACCACATTTTGTCGGGTGGAAATTATTATCCCGCTTTTGATACAGGCAAAACCAGTGATAAGGGGGCGATCTATCAGTCGGATGTCGTTCCGAATACAAGATCTTATTCAGAATTAGAAAAAAATAGATTCAATTTGTCTCATGAAGGCGATTATGAGGATTTAAAACTAACCTCGTATATTCAGTTCGATCAAGATAAAAACAATTCAATTTCAGGTCGAACCGTAGGTAAGTTGCAAAACCCAGGTGGCATATTATTTGAAACCTTGACAGCCAACTCACAAGGGACTTATTTCTTAGATGAGCACACCCTAACTTTAGGCGGAACCTTTAAAAAAGAAAATTTAGAAGATGGGACAACCAACCAAAAAGCAGAAATGGCCGGTAAAGTGACCAAGATGGATCGTTATCAATGGTCATTATTTGCTGAAGACACTTGGGCAGTCTCAGACCAATTGGCACTGACCTTAAGTGGTCGATACGATGAAAATGAATTTTTCGGTAATAACTTCAGTCCGAAAGCCTATGCAGTCTACAAGGCATCTGATCATTTCACGCTGAAAGGTGGTGTAATTTCAGGATATAAAGCGCCAAGTCTACGGAATTCATCGCCTCAATACATGTTGAACTCTATGGGGGGTGCCATCATGCCTAACCCAGATTTAAAACCAGAAACCAGTTGGACCTATGAAACGGGATTCTCTTTTGAAAATCATGATCTCGGTTTATTGGCGAGTGTCATGGTTTATCAAACGGATTTCAACGATAAAATTACGCGTTCAGCACGTATGCCTGGGAGTCGTCCACCGGTTGATGAAAATGGTGATGCCATCACCAGTGGTCCATTGTATGAAGAACATTTAGCATTCTATGAAAAAAATCCAGACTTACCTATAAATACCAACGGTTATACGTATAACTATAATGTTGATGAAGCTCAAATTCAGGGTGTTGAGGTGACCACGGATTATCATATTAATGATTATTTAAAATATCGACATTCTTATACTTATACAGATAGTGAGCAAAAAACAGGTGCCAACAAAGGCAAACCATTAAATGATTTACCTAAGCATATGTTCAATGCAGGTTTAGATTGGGATGTGAATGATCAACTTTCATTGTGGAGTCAATTGAATTATCGCGGTAAGACCGTCGGTAATAATCAAACACCCACCTATACATTTGTCGATGTCGGTGCGGTCTATAACTATAGTGATGCAATTCAATTGTCTACAGGGATTTATAATGTAGCCAATAAGAATGTACTCGATGATGGCAATGATTGGGTTTTAGATGGTCGAAGATATAGTTTTGCTTTGAACTACAAATTCTAAATACTCAATCTAAAAATGGGGCCTAAAGTCCCATTTTTGTGCTTTTAGCTCTTATTTTGCATGAGTCACGGGAATGTTATGAAAAGAAAAGAGGGTTATGTGGTGGATACGACTTATCCTGTATTTTTCTATAAAGAAATGCAGCCCATTTGGTTGAATACAGTGGTTCATTTTTTAGGGTTTAAAACACCGAATATGCAACAAGCGTTTTCATATTTAGAACTGGCATGTGCGACAGGTATAAATCTTTTAATCAGTGCTTTGAATAACCCTCATGCAGATTTTGTTGGCGTGGATTTTAATCAACACCATATTCAGCTAGCACAACAGTCTGCTCAGAAACTTGGATTGAAAAATGTTCAATTCGTTCATGCTGATTTTGCAGAGTTTTTGGCAAGCAGTACCCAAAAATTTGATTTTATTGTGAATCATGGCACGTTTACTTGGGTCTCAACGACACATCAGCATCAGATACTCGACATCATTGATCAATCCTTGAATGATTCAGGTCTGTGCTACTTACACTATATGTGCTACCCAGGCTCTAAAGATTTAATTCCATTGCAGAAACTATTGAACTTGGTTGATGAGCAGCATCAACAGTCATCTTTAGTCAATATTGAAACTGGGAAACGGCTTTTTTATGATCTGCATCAAGCGGGTGCATTTGTGAATCAAATAAACATGGATGCAGTATTAAATACGCTGAAAAATAATGAGACATATTTAGCACATGAGTTTTTAACAGATCATTGGAAACCTTTATTTAGTGTTGATTTACACAAAATGGTTTATGACCAAACCCAAATGTCATATTTGGGAAATGCGCTTCCATGTGAAAATTTGGAAAGCATTAGTATTCCTGCAAATATGCAACAGATCATTAGAAATACCCAACAGCCAGCTTTGCGAGAATATCTGAAAGATCTAGCGAGAGATGCGAAGCAAAGAGTGGATATATTCCAGAAAAAACCAGTGCAATTAAGCCATGATGATCACTTTAAAAGAATAAGTGACATAAAATTCAAAATACTATCGCCTCAATCACTAGCGAATCTTAAAGTTTTTAATACGCCGATTGGTCAAATTGAAGTAAATCAAAATGTGCTCACGTCACTGCTTCAAACAATGGGAGAGGGGCAGCAAAGCTTTAAGGATTTATTAAATCTTCCTGTATTTAATCAGAATCCGCTTTTTTTAATTGAGACACTCTTTTTACTGATGCAGGAACAGCATATCCATCCCGTTATAGATCAGGGATTTTCCATTCATAAAGAACAAGCTCTTCATTTTCAGGATTGGGTTCGAGCTTTAGGGATAAATTTAGAATTAGTCCCTGATTGTGCTACGGCGATTTATAAAATTTAAAGTGATGAGAGACGAAAAAACCGCTGAAATCAGCGGTTTCTTTAATCAAAGTGCCTTTATTCTGCACTCAGAATTTTTTGGACAGGGTCTGAGTAATAAAATTTCTCAAGATGAAGTCTAGCACGTTGTTTTAAATGATCGGATGAGATCATCTGTTGAATCACAGGAGCAAGTAGTGCTTGTAATTGATTTTGAATGAGACTTTCATCAATATTGATATCATTCAAAATCGCATCAAAATTATGATCTTGATTGCGAATGTACCAAGCATAGATACCATCATGCACTTGTTGTTTTAAATAATCTGTTTGACGAAGATGATCCCAAATTTCGTGCCCCATTCCTACCGTATTGGGGAGGTCAGAGACTTCAATATAGTTTCTCAATCTTGATAAAGGCACTGGTTTAATCTTGTGCCATAGATTGGCTTGAAAATGATAGAGCTTATTGTCATCAAACTGCTGATTGATCACGTGTTCACTGAGTTGGCTAATTTTAATGATGTTTTTTTGAAGATAATGTTTAACAGTGTCATCCAAGTTTGAATCTGTCACAGACTCTAAAACAGATTTACCCATTTTCATGAAGCGTCCCACACCAGGGACTTTTTTATTCATGACTGAATTATCAATATAATCTTGAATTGAATGATGAATCAGTTGGGTCAATGTTGTTGAAAAAGCAGGATGATTGACTAATCTTTTGATTAAAGCCTGACGATGTGAGCTTTTACTTGCAACGTATTGAGCAATTTTATCAATGGTTGCAACTGGGATGATATCTTCAATCTTGGTGGAGTCATTTACATTATGTGCCAAAGCCAGTCGAATATGATCGGCAATTTGCTCAATCAAAAAAGAGCTGGCTGGCGTTTCCAGAATTTGTTTCTGTAATAAATCATTGATTTGAGGAAAACTCCAAAGATTCTTGAGCGGCTGCTTTCGAAACCAATGATAAAAAGCAATAAACTCATTTTGAATGGTATCTGCACTTGAAAACTCTTGATCCAAGAATTCAAGTTGAGCATCGATCAGTTGTTCAATGATGGGGTTCTTCGTCATGAAAATAATCTCAAAAGTCCTTCAAGGATGGCATCCTTTGCCTATCATTGTACTGTATTTAAGAACTCTAAATAGCTCTGACTCACACGTTCTGGCGCCTCAAGCATCGGAATGTGGCCAACATGGTTTAAAATAATCGGTGGTCTAGCATTTTTGAGGGCATTTTTAAGGTCTTGTGCGACTTCAACGTTTACAATCTGATCTTGCTGACCCCAGAGAATCAACGTAGGGGAATTAATTTGCCCCAACATTTCTTTAAATGATGCTAAAGAATATTGTTTATTCATATCGTTGAGCTGGTGAATTAAGCGTGCTGTATGTTGAGAATTTTTAATTAAATTTTGTTCATATTGTTTTTTAATAATAGAGGGAATAAAAGGGGGATTGTACATTACCTTACGTGTGACAAAGTCTAAGTCTCCCGGTTGTTGAATGAGTAATTGTTTTAAATAAATCGGGTTGTTTAAGTAGTGAGTTTGATTGTTTTTTAAGATGCCACCAGCACTCATAATAAATAAACTTTTGGTATCGTAATGATATTGCGATGCGTACATCAGTGCGATCGAACCTCCAACCGAGTGACCTGCTAGATGTAATTGATTTTGGACATGTGAAGCTTCAACAAAACGACGAAGTTGATCCGTTAAATTCTGCAAGCTAAGATCAAAATGATCAGGAACGTTTGTATCACCACTACCGGGTAAATCTGGAATAATCAGGTGATAATCCAAACTTAATGTACGAGCGATGGGGTTCCAAGAATCTCGGTTTGTACCTATTCCATGAATGAGCAATATCGTGGGTTTATTTGACGCACCAGCTTCACTATAAGTCCAAGTAACATCGCCAACTTTCAGTGTTTTGGTCTTTACATTTGCCCACTGACGTTCCTCATTTTGGTATTTTTTGAAGTCAATAAATTCTTCTTGTGCATGTGAATGGGCTAATGCAAAAAGAAAAGATGAACATGCGAGACAACAAACTAAAGTGTGTTTTATGGAGAAAGTGGGAGCAAATGATGCCATTCAAAAAAAGTCCAAAAATTTATCGACAAATTATATTCAGTTTTTAGAAAATGATTTCTATAGAACTGTACGACATTTGCAGTAGGAACTCGCCAAGGTGGTCGAAAAAATCCCTCAATGGATGCCGCATTTAAGTTGAAAAAAATCAAAGTTAAGGGCGTTGAGCGACCGAGTAAATCATGCATGCTATGGAGGATGTATTTTTTCGCAATAAGAAAATAATGTAACTGAGTATAAATTTAGTCAGTGACTTTGAAAAAGTACGGTATTAAAATTGTCGAACCTTTAGACCCATGGAAGAAACATGCTGACTGCAGAAGAAGTTTTAGAACGTTTAAAAAATGGTAATCAACGTTTTGTAGAGGGTCAAACAAATCATCAGAGACTTTTGTCACATCAAGAGCGCGCTCAAATGGCAGAAACTCAAGAACCATTTGCCATTATTTTAGGTTGTTCTGATTCTCGTGTACCTGCCGAAATGGTTTTTGATCAGGGGTTAGGAGATTTATTTGTAATTCGTGTTGCAGGAAATATCGTTGCACCATCACAAGTTGGAAGTGTTGAATTCGCTGTGGATAGCTTTGCCTGTCCTGTGGTTGTGGTACTGGGTCATACCCACTGTGGTGCGATTGAATCAACCATTGAAGTGCTCGCAAATCCAGATAAACCACCCTCTGCAAATCTCATGTCTATTGTAAATCGTGTTCGACCATCGGTTGAAATCTTAATGCAAACAGAACTTAAAGATGATCTGAAAAAATTATCGTGCCATGCGGTTCGTTCAAATGTCTTTGCATCGGTGAATCAGTTACGCCATGGTTCTGCTGTATTGGAGAGTTTTATATCTAAAGGCAAATTGAAAGTTGTAGGTGCAGAATACTCACTTGAAACAGGTGAAGTGACCTTCTTCGATTTCTAATTGAATCAAATCAAAATTAAAGATTGAAAAAAGGCGCTTTATAAAGCGCCTTTTATGTAGGGATATGCATTATTTAGAAGAATTTTCTGTGCATTGGCATTGGGGTGAATCAAGTCTTTTTGCATTAGGTTTTTATTACCAGCAACACCTTCCATAAAGAATGGTAGCAGTTTGACTTTATAGGTTTGGCTGAGTGTTTTGTAATTATTCTCAAATGCTTTGCTATAAGCTGTTCCATAATTAGGTGGTATCTTCATTCCAAATAACAAAACAGTTGCTTTGCTTTTCTGACTTTGTTGAATCAATCTTGCCAAATTTTGTTCAATCATCTTGGGCGGTTGTCCACGTAAGGCATCATTACCTCCCAATTCGATCACCACAATCTGTGGCTTGTGCGTTGCTAATAATTTAGGTAAACGCGCCAAAGCACCGCTGGTGGTTTCACCACTGACACTGGCATTGACCACCTTATGTTTTTTCGGATACTGTTGGTCTAAGCGCTGTTGTAATAAATTGACCCAACCCTGTTGTGGGCTTACACCGTAGCCTGCACTTAAGCTATCACCGACAATCAGGATCGTTTTTGCAAATGCCGAGACAGGCACAGCGATAAATAAACCACACATAATTAACGGTGTAAATCTCTTTAAGATATTGAAATTCATTATACTTTTAAAATACATAAAGGCTTTCTATGCTTCAATCTGATTCGACTTCATCTATCATGCCACAAGTGATTATTTCTGCACAGAAACTTACACAAAGCATTCAATTGCAGCAAAAGTTACTCACCATTTTTGAAAATGTAGATGTCGAAATTTTGGCAGGAGAGCAGATTGCAATTACTGGGCGCTCAGGTTCAGGTAAATCAACATTATTGGGGATCTTAGCCACTTTGGATCAAGCATCTTCTGGTCAATTTTATGTCAGTGGTGAATCTGTACATGATCTAAATGAAGAACAGCGCGCTTTGATTCGCTTAAAACATATTGGTTTTGTTTTCCAATCCTTTCAATTGTTGCCTTCGTTAACGGCACTTGAAAATGTCATGTTGCCATTAAGGTTACAGCCTCATTTTAATTATGCAGAAGCAGAGAAAAAAGCAGAAAGCTTACTAAAAAGAGTGGGGTTGGAAAGACAAATTCATCAAACCCCAAAAGTTTTGTCGGGTGGTGAGCAACAACGTGTTGCGATTGCTCGAGCTTTGGTCAGTGATCCCAAAATCATCTTCGCAGATGAACCGACTGGAAACCTGGATGGGGATACTGCACATGAGATTGAGCAGCTTTTATTTAATTTAAATCGTGAATTCGGTACGACATTGGTGCTCGTCACCCATGATCCCAAATTGGCAGCGCAATGTCAGCGTCATTTTGAATTAAAAGATGGTCGCTTGATTGAGCATGTTAAAACAGTTGAGACAATGTAATGAATGCATTGTTTAAACCCTTACTGCGACAGAGTTTCGGCTCCACAGGCATTTACTTACTCATTATTGCGATTAGTTTGGCAATTAGTGCAACCACAGCATTGAAGTTTAGTAATGATCAAATCAAACAGGCGGTGTCGCTTCAAGCAGCCAAGATGCAAGCGGCAGATTTGGTGCTAACGGATCATGATCCGATTGACCCATCATGGAAAGAAGCAGCGACTCAGCAAGATTTAAAACAAACAGAAGTCACGGTATTTAGCTCAATGGCACATACCGATGCTGAATTTGTCATGGTCAATGTCAAAGCTATTCAGCCTAATTTTCCATTACGTGGTGAGTTGGTGATTGCTCCGAGTGCGAGGTCTATTCAATCAGGAGAAGTTTGGCTGAGTCAAAGGGCTTTGGAATTGCTAAAACTCAAATTGGGGGATGTGCTGAATATCGCAGATGCTCAATTTAAAGTCACAGGTGTGATCCAACAAGATAGCAATCAAGAAATGGGATTTGCAGGCTTTTCACCAACGGTGATCATTTCCCAACAAGACGTTGCAAAAACCAATGCGATTCAACCAGGTAGCCGAATTGATTATCGACTGCTGATGTCAGGTGAACCGCAACAATTAAACGCTTTTGAAAATTTTTATAAGCAACAGACAGGGCGTTTAGACGACTCAAAAAATAGGCTCAATACTGGGTCTCAGACTAATTTTTCTCAGACCAATTCTTCTCAGCGTATTTCTAATCAAACCAATTCAGCGCAAACGAATTCATCAGACAATGTTGATGCAGATACTGTAAATGAAGGTGCTGAGCAGGACAGTTTAAGGCTTCGTACTGCGAGTGATGGCAACACACGGTTGGTCAAGCCAATCGAAAACTTAGATACGTTCTTACAACTGGCGAATATTTTAACCATTTTACTTTGTGGAATTGCCATTGCACTGACCAGTCAACGTTATGTTCATCAAAACCAAGATTACATTGCATTGATGCGTTGTATGGGGGCTGAAAAGAAACAAATTCTTGGTGCCTATATCAGCTTACTCGGTGCCATCGTGCTGATGTCGATGATTATCGGCAGCATCTTGGGATTAGGTTTGGGCTATACATTATTACAACTGATGCTTCAAATTATTCCGAATTTAGAACTGAGTTTTAAAATTACGGATATGCTGTTTGGACCATTGCCGATTGCTATCTTTACCAGTGCGATTGTACTGTTCGGATTTGTCCTTCCCAGCTTATGGCAATTGTTGAATACACCCCCAATACGCGTGATTCGTCAACAAGAAAAATCTGCTCGATCGATGATGATTATGTTTGCATCAGGTGTGGTGAGTCTGATTATTTTTAGTTTAGTTCTGACTGAAAATATCATGTTGAGCGCCTTGGTGATCGGCGTGATTATTGTATTAAGCGCGATTTTATATGGTGTGATTTGGTTGATTTTAAAGGGCATCAAAGCGCTCAAAAATAGACTATCGAGCTATGTTCGAACCCCCACACAGACAGCATTACAGATTACAGCATTAGCATTGGGTTTGAGCTTAATCACGGTGCTTGCGGTGCTAAGAACAGATTTGTTGGATCGTTGGCAACAGCAATTACCCGAAGGTACGCCAAATCAGTTTGTATATGGTTTACCGCCGTTTGAAGTGCAACAATTCAGATCTCAAATCCAAGCCAATCAATGGGAAAGTACGCCGTTATATCCAAACATTAAAGGACGTTTGATTGCACATAATGGTCAAGCCTTTAGCCCTGAATTGGTTAAAAGTAATAATTCATTAAGACGTGAGTTGAACTTGACGCAGTCGGATCAATATCCTCAAAACAATGATATTGTCGAGGGCAATGCATCTTTTAAAAATATAGGTGAGGTCTCAATCGAAGCGAATCTTGCAACCGAGTTAGGGATTAAAGTAGGGGATCAGTTGACTTTTAGTTTGCCAGAAGGTGAATTACAAGCCAAAGTGATTAATCTACGCACGGTCGAATGGGAAAGTTTTACGCCTAACTTTTTCTTTATTTTTGCACCGAACTCGATGGATGCCAATGCAGGCAGTTATCTAGGCAGTTTCTACGTTCCACCTACGGATAAAGATGCATTGGTGAAAGTGATTCAACAATTTGCCAATACCGTGTTTATTGATGTGTCATTGATTTTGGATGAGATGAAGAAACTGGTGAATGTATTGGTTCAGATCGTGACGATTTTAGCGATCTTAGTGAGTTTGTCGGGCTTCCTAGTGCTGATTGCTTGTATCAATTTATTGATGGATGAACGCAAACGAGAAGTCGCTTTAATGCGTTCTTTTGGGAGTTCTAAAGCCCAACTCAAAAATATGATGACCGTTGAAATAGGTTTAATTGGGCTGATTTCTGGTGTGGTGGCATGTTTATTTGCAGAAGTGATCAGTGCCATCGCCAGTTATAAAATGGACTTGAGTATTCAACCCCATTGGGAAATTTGGCTGATTCTACCCATCACTATGTTTATCTTATGTGCTTTGATTGGGCGTTATCGTTTGAGTTATCTCAGTGATATTCCACCCTTACAAAGCTTAAGAGAAATGAGCCAATAAGGCTTATGGTGGACAGAATAGATGGCTAATCAAGAAATCTATTCTGTGCCTCTGTTTGAAAGGATGAACCCATGTGGTTTATCTTTTTTTATTGCGAAAGCTCACTTAGAATTTGTTGACTGAATTGTTGCCAGAGTGGTTCAATATCCGTGACCAAATTTAAGCAATATTGATAAAAGAAATAGCAGCAGAATATGCCAATCAGCAAACCGACAATATTAAACATAGCACCTTGATTGAGTTTTTGACCGATATACCAAATCAATGCCAATACAGCACCCATGATCATGCCACCGATATGTGCGGCGTTATTAATACCGCTGATCATAAAGCCCATTGAAAGGTTGATGCCTAGTACCATCAGTAACGTTTTTTTATCCAAGATAAACAGCTGATTTTTAAGTTTGGGTAAGATAGATAGCATGGTGAGGGCAGCACCAAGACCCATCACCGCACCCGATGCGCCTGCGCCTACACCGGGATAAAGGTCTTGTTTGGGTTCCCCGAGTTGAATCAACGTATAAGTGTCTTGAATGCTCATATAGCCACTGAGCAAGCTTCCCAGCAATCCTGCGAATAGGTATAAACCCAAAAAATAAAGACGACCGAAGAGTTGCTCTGCCACATTGCCAAAGATATAGAGCGCCCACATATTTAACATCAAGTGAATGAAACCAAAATGGAAAAACATGCTGGTAAAAAGTCGAATGGGTTCCGAAAGAAATGTAATCGGTGCATAATCAGCACCCCAGCGGATAGCATCCATTGAGCTGGGTTGGGTGATATCCATCCCTTGCATGACTTGCCATGCAAAAAGCCCGACATTGATTGCGATGAGACAAGCAGTGATCCACCAAAGCTGCATTTGTATTTTATTTTTATTTTGCATAGAGATCGGATAATCAGACATGATATTTTTGTGCATTCGCCATTATTTATCCGCAAGCTTAGCATGAAAATACATTTTTTCAGGAGGGAACCAGAAGCATGAAGGCTTTTGTTGTACGTACAGCACTGATCATTATAAGCTTTATACTTTTGGTACAGCTTTGGATATTTTCAAGTTTAGTCTGGTGGCGAACCCATCCTGTTAACTCCACCATGATGATGCGGATTGACTATTGGTCTGATTCATCACAGCCAATTAAGCATGAATGGCGTGACTATGACAATATCAGTACCTACTTCAAACAAGCAATTGTTGCAGGGGAAGATGCAAAATTTATGCAACATCATGGTTTCGATTGGGATGGGATGCGTTTTGCACTTGAACGTAATAAAGACAAAGGTAAGGTGGTTGCAGGTGGCTCTACGATTTCGCAACAGTTAGCCAAGAACCTGTTTTTATTTAACAAGCGATCATTTGTTCGTAAAGGTCAAGAAGCTGTTGCGACGTGGATGATGGAACGCATTTGGTCAAAACAGCGTATTCTTGAGGTTTATATCAACTCGGTTGAATTTGGTGAAAACATTTATGGGGTTGAAGCAGCCAGCCAGCACTATTTTGGGATCAGCTCACGCAGTATGTCACGTGAACAAGCGGCATTCTTAGCAGCATTATTACCGAATCCAAAATATTATCAAAATCATCGTAATGACCGTACATTACAGTACCGAAAGCGACTGATTTTAAAATATATGCGCCATAGCGATTTACCAAAACAATAAAAAAGACCAAAAGCCTAATACATTTAGGCTTTTTTTTATGAAATTGTCATAAATTTGAAGCATACTAAACTTAGATCAAACCATTGAACACAGGTTGAACATGAATACCGCAGTGACGACTTCTTCTCAAGACACTAACGTGTCAAAAGATACTTTAGCGCCAGTCCAATATACCTATAATGATCGATTTATTAATCGTGAACTGTCTATTCTTGATTTCCATTTGCGTGTTCTCGAACAAGCGGTTGATCCTCTGCATCCGCTATTGGAGCGCATGAACTTCTTGTTGATCTTTTCTCGTAATATGGATGAGTTTTTCGAAATTCGTGTTGCAGGTGTCATGGAGCAACTTGCACTGGGTAATGAAAGTCGTAGTCCAGATGGTCTTACACCTAAACAAGTGTTAGAGAAAATTTCTGAGACGACGCATGCTGCGATTGAGCGCCAATATCGTATTTTAAATGAAGAAATTTTTACTCAACTGCGAAAAGAAGATATTTGTTTCTTGCGCCGTGGTGAGTTAACGCCTGCGCAGTCTCAATGGGTGAAAAAGTATTTCCAAGAACAAGTTGCACCGGTTTTAACCCCAATCAGTCTTGATCCTGCGCATCCATTCCCGAGATTAGTCAATAAAAGTCTCAACTTTATTGTGACTTTGGAAGGTAAAGATGCATTTGGTCGTCAGATTGATTTAGCGGTTGTTCCTGCGCCACGCTCATTGCCACGAGTTGTACGTTTACCTGATGAACTTACAGGTGGCAAAGAACATCATGTGATGTTGTCAGCGATTATTCACGAACATGTTTCTGATTTGTTCCCGGGTATGACTGCAACGGGTTGCTACCAGTTCCGCGTGACACGCAATGCAGATTTGGCATTGAATGAAGATGTTGAAGATTTAGCAATCGCACTCAAAGGAGAGTTGAACTCACGTCGTTTTGGTCGTGCGGTGCGTTTGGAAGTGACTCATAATTGTCCAAAACATATTTATGATTATTTATTGGATGAGTTTGATTTAGAAGAAGAACAACTTTATAAAGTCGATGGGCCAGTCAATCTTGCCCGTTTACTGTCTAATTTCAAGCGTCCACATTTACGTTATGACTCACACACGCCCGTAATACCAAAAGCATTGAAGAAAGCGGAGAATGTGTTCTCTGCAATGAAGAAACAAGATATTCTGTTGCATCATCCTTTTGAATCATTTTCACCTGTCATCAATTTGTTGCGTGAAGCAGCACGAGATCCTCAAGTGCTTGCGATTAAACAAACGCTTTATCGTAGTGGTCCTGACTCAGAAATTGTGCAGGTGCTGGCTGAAGCCGCGCGCAATGGTAAAGAAGTGACCGCAGTGATTGAGCTTCGAGCACGTTTTGATGAAGAGTCGAACATTGCAGTTGCTAATGTTCTTCAAGAAGCGGGTGCAGTGGTTGTTTATGGCATTGTAGGTTACAAAACGCATGCCAAAATGATTCTTGTGGTACGCCGTGAAAATAATAAATTGGTACGTTACGTACATTTAGGTACAGGTAACTATCATGCTGGCAATGCCCGTATCTATACAGACTATGGCTTGATGACCACGCAAAAAGATTTGTGTGAAGATGTACATCGTATTTTTCAAGAGCTGACAGGCATGGGTAAAATGGCGAAGCTGAAAAAGCTGTTACATGCGCCATTTACTTTGCATACGCAATTGATTGCTTTCATTGATGAAGAAATTGCACATGCAGAAGCAGGTAAGCCTGCAAAAATTATTGTCAAAGTGAATGCACTTACTGAAGTTCAATTGATCAATAAGTTGTATGAGGCATCTCAGGCAGGGGTGCAAGTTGATTTGATTATTCGTTCAATTTGTTGCTTACGTCCGGGCTTGCCGGGTTTATCTGAGAATATTCGAGTACGTTCAATCGTAGGGCGCTTCCTAGAACATACACGTGTGTATTACTTTGGAAATGATGGCAATTCACGATTGTATTGTTCAAGTGCGGATTGGATGGATCGTAACCTCTTTAATCGTGTTGAGGTGTGTTTCCCAATTGAAGAGCCAACGTTAAAGAAACATATCTATCAACAAGGGTTGTTGAATTATATGAAAGACAATCAAGGTTCTTGGTTGCTCAATGGTGATGGCACTTGGGAGCGAGTCAAATTAAAAGAAGGGGAAATTCCTCATAATGCTCAACATGTCTTACTTGAAGTTTTTAAATAAAACCATTGATTAAAAAAAGGAGCCAATCGGCTCCTTTCTATCTTTAACTTAGGTGTTCTATTTTCATGTTTAGCTTAAATCAGATGTAATTTTTTGCAAAACTTGAAATAACACATCAAATTCACTTTGAAGCGGTGTGCTCTTACGTGTCACTAAAGATAATACACGTGATGGTGCATTCTCAATTGGTTTAATCACAAGTTGATCATTGTATTTCAACATATGCGTGTTTACTGCAATCTGAGGTAGCAAAGTGAAGCCTAGGTTTGAGCTGACCATTTCAACCAAAGTGGGTAATGAACTCGCCTTCAAGCGATGATCATTTTTACGCTCACCAATTGGGCAGACACTCAACGTATGATCACGTAAGCAATGACCTTCTTCGAGTAGCATCAAATGTGATAAATCTAGATCTTCTAAACTGTTTGCTTGCGCAGTTTTATGATCGGCTTTATTACACACCAAATACAGGCTTTCTTTTGCAATTTCTGCAACTTTCAAACCACGTGTATCAAATGGAAGTGCCAACATGATCATGTCCAAATTACCATGTTCAAGCTTTTCAACCAGATGTTCGCTTTGTGCTTCATGCAAATGAAGTTGAATTTTGGGTAATTCTTTGTGCACTTCTTCTAATAATTGCGACAAGATAAATGGGGCAATTGTTGGAATGATACCTAAATGCAGATCACCCGTCAGTGGTTCGCTCATTTCACGACTGAGTCGCATTAAATCTTGAGCATCTGCAAGCAGGACACGGGCACGTGCAACAACTTGCTCGCCGAGTGGAGTTAAACGTACATTTTGACGGTCACGTTCAACCAGTACGCCACCCAATAAACGCTCAAGCTCCATAATCCCACCAGAAAGGGTGGATTGTGTAACGAAAGAGCGACGTGCTGCTTCAGTAAAATGCAACGTCTCAGAGAGTGTCACCAAATATGACAGCTGTCTTAGGGAAGGTAATGCAGCCATAGTGTCCTAGTGTTTATCATTTAAAATGTTTTGCAAATAAGCCACTGAGTTGTGGAATGAAATGCGCAGGAATATCATGCCCCATTCCTTCAATTAATTCAAATTTCGCGCCTGAAATGGCTTTCGAAACTGCTCTACCATGGCTAGATGGTAGTAAACGATCTTTAGAGCCGTGTACCACTAGGGTTGGCTTATCAATTTGTTTATCGATCTGAAGTAAAGAGCCTGTACATAATATTGCTAAAAACTGTTGAAGTACACCCGCTGGATGATAACTGCGTTGATATAATTTTCTTGCGGTTTGTATTACCTCGATTTGATTGAGGTATCCAGGGGAGCCAATCGTCTGCATCACCTTTAAACTGTGATAAATAATTCCATCTTGATCGTTCGATGCAGGTCTACCAATTAAACTAAACAGTTGCTTAGGAAAGGGGGGTGCAAGAAAGGGCTGATTGTTACTGGTAAATAATAATCCGACTTTATCTACTTTTTCTGGATGTTTGGCAGCAAGAATCTGAGCAATCATGCCACCCATGGATGCGCCAATGATATGTGTTTTTGCTAAACCTAAGCGCTCAATTAATAAAGCGGCATCATCTGCCATGTCATAGAGATCATAAGCAGAACCATGATTTGACAACCCAAAAGCAAAGCGTCCCATCAGCTTAAACGTATTTAAACGAGGACCTTTATTACGGATTTTAGAGGAAAGACCAATATCGCGATTATCAAATCGAATGACTTGATAACCTTGGTCAATGAGCGATTTACAAAAGAAATCAGGCCAAAACAACATTTGAGCACCTAAACCCATAATCAACATCACACTGGGATGATCAGGATTGCCACCGATCTCAACATGAAGTTGAATCCCATTGCCTAAGTCGACTTTGGTTTCTTGCATAAAATGTGCATAAGGTGAAACAGTATATTGTAAGGCGCTATTCATTTTTATTTTTCCTCTAAGAGGATATTTTGATTACAAAATATCCTCAACATTAAAGCCTTAAATGGTCGCAGGAATCAAGTCGGGCACTAATTTAGTTAATGCTAGACGCTGTTTACCTGCTGTAGCACCCAATAGCACAAAACCACGCAAAGTATTTTCGGCATCTGTTGCTTTGGCGATCATGCCATCATCAAACTCTTCTGTTTCCCAAGTCACCTCTACGCCAGTAGGTGCAGGAAGCACTGTTAAAGGTGCAGCAGGTGTTTTTACGGCAACAGGCATGGCAGGGTAGTGAACGGTAGTGGTTTGTCCTGACAGTGTTTTTGCCAGCGCGCGCGCTTGTTGCATGAGTGGCATGACATAAGGCAATAGCATGCCATTCACTTCTGCGCAGTCACCAATGGCATAGATATCCGGTTGGTTGGTTTCCATCAGTGTATTGGTAATTACACCACGACTGGTGTTGATTCCTGCTTCTTGAGCCAATCCAATATTCGGTTGTAAACCAATGGCCGAAAGTACCACATCCGCAATTAAGTTTTGACCATTGGCAAGTGTTACGATATACGCATCATCTGCTTGTTTAGATACTTTCTCAACTGTAGTCCCCAATACAAATTGGATTCCTGTTTCTTCCATATTTTGTTGAAAGGCTTCAGCAACGTGGCTTGGCAATAAGCGTCCCAAAGGCTGTGGTGCTAAATCAATCACTGTTGCTTGATGACCTGTATTTTGTAAGTCGTTGGCAAATTCACAACCAATCAAGCCTGCGCCTAGGATCACCACACGTTTTTGAGATTTTTTTTCTAGATTTTCACGAAAGGCTTTGTAATCATTGAGCGAGTTCACAACCAAAATGTCATCACTACCATCGCCTGCAATCGCCAAGCGTATTGGATGTGCACCGACAGCTAAAATGAGTTTTGAATATTGTTGAAGCGTTTTTTGACCATTTACGTCTAAAGTTAATTCGTGTTTTTCAACGTCAATATGGCGTACTGAAGTATGCGCTTGGATGTGCATATTCAGTTGAGCAGACATTTTTGCAGCATCACCTAAACCAATTTGTTCAGGTGCTTTTTTACCCACCAAAGCATTTGAAAGAGTTGGTTTTGCATAGTTTACCGCATCATCTGCACAAACCATCACCAATGCATGTTCGGCGTTTAATTTGCGATATTCTCTTGCAAGTGTATAACCTGCCATGCCAGAACCAATGATTACGATAGGATGCATATTACTCTCCAAAATGTGAGGGAAGGTTTTTATAGTTGATTAAAAAAGACCATATAACATGGTCTTTTAGGGTAATGATTAGATTTCTACCATTTCAAAATCAGCTTTTGAAACGCCGCAATCAGGGCAAGTCCAATCATCGGGGATATCTTCCCATTTTGTTCCAGCTGTAATGCCATCTTGAGGCCAGCCTTCAGCTTCGTCATAAATCCATCCACAAACGATGCATTGATATTTTTTCATCTATTTCTCCAAAAACCGACAGATCCGATAAGTTGTCAGTAAAATATTCCAAACCGTACATTAACTCAATTAAACGACTACTTGTAATAGTGTACGCATTCACGCAAATTTTTACGCAGTTCTATGATGAATGTAAAGTAAATAACGGAGTTTAACCTACTAAACTTTCTGCAGAATGGCAGAGAAGAACAAAACGCGTGCTGTTTGGGCTAATTATGCAATTTTTGTGACTTGACTCATTTTGGTAAAATGAACATTTTCAAATGCTTGCTTGGCTTAATCTGACTGATTCTGAATACAAAAATCTTTTATTTTGTTTTATAAACACGCTATTTAGACTTAGGTCTAGCATAAATATTAGGTAAATTACGGTATAATTCCATTCTCTAAAATATATATCTAATATTTATTTTATTGATGTGTCTAATAAAATCAATAACTTAGTATTTTTGTTTGATTTAAAAAAATCAGCTCTCTGTTTTTTATATCTAAAATCCATTAAAATTCGCACATTCTTTATCTTCTCCTAAATCTCCTATGAACAACACGTCTACAGCTTTGTGGTCTCACATTCGTACTGTCCAAAATTTTCCAAAGCCCGGTATTTGTTTTTTTGATTTAACACCATTATTTATGAGCAATATTGGTCCATTAACAGATGCTTTAATTGAAAGTATTCCAGCTGAGCAACTGGCAGACGTAGACAGTTTTGTGGCTGTAGAAGCACGTGGTTTTGTTTTAGCGAGTTTGTTGGCGCAGCGTACAGGTAAAGGCTTATTATTGGTTCGTAAAGCAGGTAAATTACCGCCACCAGTGGTCGGTGTGGGCTATAGCTTAGAGTATGGTATGGATCGCCTTGAAATGTCGGCGGATATTGCCCCACAGAAAGTGATTATTGTGGATGATGTCTTGGCAACAGGTGGCACACTAAAAGCTGTGAAACAATTGATGGATAAATGCCAGCATACGATTCTAGGTGCAAGCATTTTCCTTGATTTACCAGATTTACATGGTGATCTAGGTTTCAATATTTGGACTGTTTTAGACGATAAAACGATGCCAGAAGCTCAAGTTGCGTAATGCTATATAGATCAGTAGAGTTATTTGCTGACTGATCCTATATCTAAGCCTTGCTCAAGCAAGGCTTTTTTATGTCTGGATCAAAGTTGTTCAGCTTTTTTACATATTCAAATCAATGACTACAACTTAAACATAGTCTTTTAAGCGGTGAATCAGGTCGTTAATTCTTTCGGGATATTCTAAACGGTGATGACCCCCTTCAACAGTGTCTACTTCCATAAAGGACTCGAGCTGATCTGCTGTTTGGCGCATATCAAGTACTTCATCACCCAATTCAATATAGGCTAATTGGGGAATATCATGATCTAAATCTTGCTCATCAATCGCGGGATAATCTTCACGAAAACAGGGTGAGAGATTAGGATTGGCAATGATGGCAGGAAGTTGAAAAAGCTTAGACATTTTAAGTGCCCAGTACCCACCTAAACTGTGTCCGATCAGAACCTCAGGTTTTATTTTTTGAATAATGTCCTGATAAAAAGTTTCAACAGTTTTGAAATTTAAATTGCGATAATCAACATTGATACAGAGCTTATGTTCTGCATCAATGACTTCGAACTTACTTGATTCTTTTGATGAATCAAGTCCGTGTAAAAATAAGATTTTTGAAACGCACTTATTCATTGTTATATATTCACATTATCGTTCTTTTAAATTAATGAGGAATTTAATCACCTCATCTGCTGTTTAAACCGTTTAGTATTATATGGTTAGGTTGAATCATTCGGCTATTAGCATTTGGTATTGGTTTCTGGTTATTTACATTTAACTTCAAAAGGTTGCATGATTTTTATCTCTGAAGGTATGCCATCGTAGTTAAAAGGATATAAGCGCCCCTCAAGTATCTCTTGATCAATGTAATGATTTAATTTTGTTAATCGACTTTGATTTAAGTTTTTTATTTTAATGATATTTCCATTATGGTCGGCCAATAAGGCTATATTTAATTGAAAAGAATTCGTTTTCTCATTATAGAGCGTAGGATTAACCCATGTAATAAGTTTGGGGTTAAATTCGCACATGAGGGACATGTAACTTGAAGACTTTGTTAAAACTGGTGGTTTTAACCATTTTGGTCCCAAAGGAAAAATGACTGCAATAATGATAGGTTTCATTTTGATGATATTTTTTTGCTCAGACTTCATCACATATTCTGCTGCTATTTCAGATGCTCTTTTATTGAGTTGATCGAACTTCTCATTGGGGTTTAAAAGCAGCGTATTAATTTTCTGTAATTTAAGGTCGATATCAACTTTAACTTTCCATATATAATCAGATGTATCGAGATTGGATGTTTCAATCAGTTGCGGAACGCCTGTGTCAGGTTGGTTTTGTTCTTGAATATTTTGAGCTTCATGCATAACTCCGTAAGCACTCTGCATAAAGATGGACAAAATAACAATGAGGTTGATTTTTTTCATTTTAAAGACACGCTTATTAGTATTTTTGATCGTATAGAAACTTACTCATTATTCTCGAACTCTGCTATGCTATGCAACTTCCGATTTTTCAATTTATACACGAGGCAGAGATGACGCAACAAAACGCTCAATCGACTTCTGAACAAGCCATTTCCGAAAACGATTTAATTGCACAGCGTCATGCCAAGCTTAAACAAATACAAGAGAAGGCGAAGGAAACCAATACCAGCCCTTGGCCTAACACGTTTAAACGTGAACACTATGCACAAGACTTACAAGATCAGTTTGCTGAAATCTCAAAAGAAGATATTGAAGCTGGCGAAAAAGTGTATGTCAAAGTTGCAGGTCGTGTGATGTTGAACCGTGGTTCATTCATGGTGATTCAAGACATGACAGGTCGTATTCAGCTTTATGTTGCACGTAAAGAGCTTGCACCTGAAGTGTTAGAAACGATTAAAAGCTTAGACCTTGGTGATATTATCGCTGTTGGTGGTTATATCGGTCGTTCAGGTAAAGGCGATCTTTATGTGCATATCGAACAATTTGAACTTTTAACCAAGTCACTTCGTCCACTTCCAGATAAGTTCCATGGTTTAAATGACACCGAAGTTAAATATCGTAAGCGTTATCTAGATTTGATCGTCAATGAAGAAACGCGTAAGACCTTTGAAATCCGTGCCAAAGTCGTTGCTGGTATTCGTGCTTTCTTAAATGAAAAACGCTTCATGGAAGTTGAAACGCCAATGATGCATGTGATTCCGGGTGGTGCATCTGCACGTCCGTTCGAAACGCATCACAACGCTTTGGACATGCCATTATTCCTACGTATTGCGCCTGAGCTTTATTTAAAACGTTTGGTAGTGGGCGGTTTCGAACGTGTATTTGAGATTAACCGTAACTTCCGTAACGAAGGTGTATCGACCCGTCATAACCCAGAATTCACCATGATCGAATTCTACCAAGCGTATGCTGACTACAAAGATTTAATGGAACTGACTGAGCAAATGCTAGAAAAGTTAGCCATTGATATCTTAGGTTCGACTGATGTGCCTTATGGTGATGAAGTATATAGCTTCAAAGGTCCATTTAAGAAAATCTCAATGTTTGACGCAATTTTAGAGCACAACCCACAATTTACACCAGAAAATGTAAATGACCGTGAGTTCCTTGCGAAATTTGTTCAAGAAGAGCTTAAAGAGCAAGTAAAACCAGGTTTTGGTTTAGGTAAGCTTCAAACCATTGTATTTGAAGAAACGGTTGAAACTAAACTTCGTCAGCCAACCTTCATTACTGAATACCCTGCGGAGACTTCTCCACTTGCACGTCGTAATGATGATAATCCACATATCACAGATCGTTTTGAATTCTTTATTGGCGGTCGTGAATTGGCAAATGGCTTCTCAGAATTAAATGACCCGATTGATCAAGCAGAACGTTTCCAAGCGCAAGTTGATGAAAAAGAAGCGGGCGATGATGAAGCGATGCACTATGATGCAGACTTTGTTGAAGCATTAGAATACGGTTTACCGCCAACAGCAGGTCAAGGTATTGGTATTGACCGTCTGGTGATGTTATTTGCCAATGCGCCTAGTATTCGTGATGTGATCTTGTTCCCGCATATGCGTCATAAGAACGCTTAATTATTTAAAACTCTTAGATTAGCATTTGAAAAGCCACCTTTATGGTGGCTTTTTCATGTGTGCACTTTTAAAGTTTAAGAAGATATTTTGATGGAATGAGGTGTTTAAACGATAAATATTTGAAATATGGGGGGATTTTAATGGGATAAATTCAAACTAAAGTAGGTTACTTAATTCAAAAGTTATTGAAAAACAGGAAATTAAGAAATGATAAACAAAATTAAAGATATGTCGTCTTGTCACACTTTAATGATTGAAAAATGTGACATATGAATTTAAGGTGCAATATATAGATAACCATTAGGTAATGAATAACATGCTTATTAAAAAATCACTGTATACGGCAATTTTTGCCAGTGTTTCGATGACAGGATTTGCACAAGGAATTGTGCTTAATCAAGCGGATCTAAAAACGGATCTCAATTGGTTAAATCAGCAAGGTGTTATTCAAATCAGTACGTCTACTTGGCCATTGAGTGGTGATGAAATTCAACGTGCCTTGAGTAATGCTCATGTGACGACATCGACACAACAAAAAGTCATTCAATCTGTGCGCCAGAGCTTAGAGGCTGAGAATGAATTCTTAAAAGTTGAAGTCTTTGCTGAGACTGATCCTAAGAGTATTCCGCAAGCCTTCGGCGATGATCAGAAAGCTCAATATGCCATTGGCGCAGAATTCAATGCTGGCGGACAAAACTGGGATGCACGTTTAAAAGTTAAAGGAGAGAAAGACCCACAGATTGACAATGATCAAGATGTCAATGTGGAAAGTTCTTACTTAGCTGGAAAATTATGGAATCAGTGGGTTATCGCTGGACAAATTCCTACCTATTGGGGCCCTGGTCATGATGGCAGCTTGATCCGTGGTGATGCCAGCCGTCCTGTTTATGGTGTTACGGTACAGCGTGCAGAGCAAAATGCATTTGAAAGTAAATGGTTATCTTGGATTGGGCCATGGCAATATCAAGCCTTTGCAGGTCAGTTAGATGATTATCAAGCGATACCTGATGCGAAATTATTGGGTTTACGTTTAACAGCTCAACCTTTACCGTATTTGGAATTAGGGGCTTCCCGTGTATTGCAATGGGGGGGAGAAGGGCGTTCGGAAAAATGGGATACACTTTGGAATGCCATTAAAGGTAATGATAATTTTGATGATGGAGATTTAGATAAATCTAATCAAATTGCTGGATTAGATGCAAGATTAAACTTACAACAATTATTCAATGTACCTGTTGGTTTATATGGTCAATTTGTCGGTGAAGATGAAGCGGGATTATTACCTGCCAAAAAAATGTATTTAGCAGGTATCGATTATTCAGCAAGTTATAAAAATATGCCTTATCAAATATATGCAGAGTGGGCAGATACGACAACCAATGGCAATGTAGAAGGCGTTTCTTATAACCATTATATTTATACCGATGGGTATTACCAACATGGCTATCCACTGGCACATGCAATTGGTGGAGATGGGGAAATGATTTCATTCGGTGGAGATATTCGTTTTGATGCTATGAATCGATTATCTGGTCGTGCATTGTTTGCCAAAGTGAATCAATCTGATCGCATAACCAATTTTGCCTTTCCAGAAAATGATGAAATTAAAGCGCTAGACCTGACGTGGACACATTACATCAAGCCAAGTATTCCTTTGAAGATCAACGGTTGGATTGCTGATTCAGATCTTTATGGTAATGATGCGGGTCTCTCCCTAGGTGTCGAATTACCCCTAGAGAAAGCGATGTTTGGTTTTTAAAATCACTTGAGTGAAAAAAAGTCCCATCGAATGGGGCTTTTTTATGGCAGAAATATCCAAAATTTTACAGAATAATTTGAAAATGACTGAACATTACAATAGACAGGTTTGAATTCGAACTTTCATATCCAAGCTAGATTGCAAAATATAGTGCTTCATCCAATGATAAGACTGCCCCATTGGATTAATTTTAGTGGCGCTTTCCAAAAAATCTAATTCAGGCTGATTAAACAATTGTTGTTCAATGCATTGGGTAAATTGCTCTGAATTGACGTATAAATCTGTTTCGATCAAATAGAATTTTTTAGGATAGTTATAAAAGGCATAACATAGATTAAAGGCTTTTTGGTCACCTTTTAAATTGTTGATCGCGATTTCGTAGCGCTTGTCTTGATTGCTATGCGTGACGCCAATCAAGTATTTCAGTTTTTGATTCTCCAGTTTAATTGCAAATTGAAGTCCAAGTTGGTCTGAAGTGTGTTCATGCTGCACAAAAATATTAAAAGCCGCGCCATCTTCAGTATAGGGTTCTTGCAAGACAAGAATATTGTCATTGTGCTGATAAATATTTCCAGCGAACTGGGCTTTTTCAAGAGACTGTTTGATCTGTTCTAGGCTAAGCATGGGAGAAAGCTTCTGTAGAGGTCGAATGATTGAATTTTATATGAGCTTAGATTGATAATCTGTTGAACTATTGGACAGTTGAATTTTATATAGGTGATTTAAATCATAGCAATTGCATTCTCATGTCATTTTTATTCGCGTTGTAGACCTTGGAAATGATTAAAATGCAGTGTGAGCGCGGAAAAGAAATAAATTATTGTTTTATATTTCAGTTAAGGTTTAACAGTTATATGAATAAGGTAGACTGGTTATAGCTAAGCCATGGTTTTATAATGTTAATTTTGTATTTATCCTGTTTTTATATGATGTTTACATATATCAATATAAAAAAACATGCTAAAGGAAAGTTGGCTAAATCACTATAATGAATATAAATTTTCAAAAGTGTCATAAGTACACGTTTTTCTAAGCTGGTGTTGTCCATGTCGTTAAATGAGGAAAGACTTACTCATCTAAAGCAGCTTGAAGCTGAGAGTATTCATATTATCCGCGAAGTCGCAGCCGAGTTTGAAAATCCGGTCATGCTGTATTCTATCGGTAAAGATTCAGCAGTGATGTTACATCTAGCGCTGAAAGCATTTTACCCTGCAAAACTTCCATTCCCACTGTTGCATGTCGACACAGGTTGGAAATTTAAAGACATGATTGCCTTCCGTGACAACATGGCGAAAAAGCATGGTTTTGATTTGATCGTGCATCAAAACAAAGAAGGGGTAGATGCGGGCATCAATCCATTCGATCATGGAAGTTCAAAATATACCGACATCATGAAGACTCAAGGCTTAAAACAAGCCCTTGATAAATACGGTTTTGATGCAGCTTTTGGTGGCGCTCGTCGTGATGAAGAAAAATCACGTGCAAAAGAACGTGTCTATTCATTCCGTGATGATAAGCACCGTTGGGATCCTAAAAACCAACGTCCTGAACTTTGGAATCTTTACAACGGTAAAGTGAACAAGGGTGAAAGTATTCGTGTATTCCCATTATCAAACTGGACTGAGCTTGATATTTGGCAATACATCTATTTGGAAAGCATTCCATTGGTACCTTTATACCTTGCTGCAGAACGTCCTGTGGTGGAGCGTAGTGGTACGTTGATTATGGTTGATGATGAACGTATGCCTTTATTCGAGGGCGAAGTTCCAGAAATGAAATCGGTACGTTTCCGTACTTTAGGTTGTTATCCATTAACAGGTGCAGTGGAATCAACTGCTGATACCTTGCCTGAAATCATCCAAGAGATGCTTTTGGCAACTAGCTCTGAACGTCAAGGTCGTATGATTGACCATGATGAAGCAGGCTCGATGGAGAAGAAAAAACAAGAAGGTTACTTCTAATTCAATCTCCCCAAACCCCTCTTTGAAAAAGAGGGGCTTAAAGGCGAAGGAAAGTCTCCCTTTCTTAAAGGGAGATTTAGAGGGATTAGAGATTCCAATACACCGATTTCAACGTATTTGTGGAGCTATGAGCCATGTCTCATCAATCAGATTTGATTAGCCAAGATATCTTGGGCTATTTAAAACAACATGAAAATAAAGACTTATTGCGTTTCTTGACTTGCGGTAACGTAGATGATGGTAAATCAACTTTAATTGGTCGCCTGCTTTACGATTCAAAATTGATTTATGAAGATCAATTGCAAGCAGTAACGCGTGATTCTAAAAAAGTCGGTACAACGGGCGATGCGCCTGACTTGTCTTTACTTGTCGATGGTTTACAAGCTGAGCGTGAGCAGGGTATTACGATTGATGTCGCTTATCGTTATTTCTCAACTGAAAAACGTAAGTTCATCATTGCCGATACTCCGGGACATGAGCAATATACGCGTAACATGGCAACAGGTGCGTCAACTTGTGACCTTGCGATCATCCTCATTGATGCACGCTATGGTGTTCAAACCCAGACGCGCCGTCATACCTTTATTGCGAGCCTTTTGGGTATTAAGAACATTATTGTTGCGATCAACAAAATGGACTTGGTGGAATTCTCTGAAACACGTTTCAATGAAATCCAAGCTGAATATGCAGGCTTTGTTGCGCAATTGGGTGACCGTAAACCATCGAATATCATCTTTACGCCGATTTCTGCGTTAAACGGTGACAACGTGGTGAACAAATCTGAAAATACGCCATGGTACACGGGTCAAACCCTAATGGGTTCTTTAGAATCTGTTGAAATTAACCGTGATACAGCGCAACGTGATTTCCGTTTACCTGTGCAATACGTCAACCGTCCGAACCTCGATTTCCGTGGCTTCTGCGGTACGATTGCGCTAGGTGACGTTAACGTTGGCGATACCATTACTGCTTTACCATCTGGTAAGTCGTCTACGGTTAAAGAGATCGTGACGTTCGATGGTAATTTGGAACGTGCAGTTGCAGGTCAAGCTGTAACGATTACTTTAAACGATGAAATTGATATTTCTCGTGGTAATGTGTTGATCCGTGCTGATCAAGGTCTACCTTCAATTTCACGTTCGGTTCAAGCGACTGTGGTGTGGATGGCAGATCAACCGCTGGTGATGGGTAAGCTATACAATGTCAAGATTGGTACGCAAACTGTTCCTGCTAAAGTAACTGCGATTAACTACCGTACCAACGTCAACACATTGGAAAAGGCAAAAGTTGACAGCCTTGAGCTGAATGCGATTGCCAATGTCACTGTTGAGTTCGATGCGCCAGTAGTCTTTGACCGTTATCAAGACAGTCGTTACACAGGTTCATTTATCTTCATTGATCGTTTAAATAACGTGACGATTGGTGCAGGTATGGTGGAAGAGTCTGTTGAATGGACGGCACATAGTAATCCTGTGACTGCTGAAGCGCGTGCTGCACGTTTAGGTCAAAAACCTGCTGCGGTGACTGTGTCTGAAGCTGCACTTGCAAATGCTCAAGCGATTGAAAACTTGTTACTTCAACAAGGCATCGTAGCGATTGCAAAAGCAGGTTTAGATGCTACTCAAGTGGCATTGCTTCGTGAGACAGGTGTGGTTGTGATTACGACTGTTGCTGAAGGGACTGATGTCAGCTATGCAGATGAGTTTGCTGAAGCATTGGCTGAAAAAATTGTGGAATTGGTTCGTCTTTAATTGATTGAAAGAACCCGCTTAATGCGGGTTCTTTGTTTAACAATAGTAAGGTAATACTTTCCTTCATTTAAGAAATATATAAAGTAGTATTTAAGATATGGAAATTAAGGTGGGACATGAAAAAAATACTTTATGCAAGTTTAATTATGCCTTTGACGACATTGGCTAATGCTGTACCTAATATATGGGATACTGGGTTTGAAAAAGGGTATGAGATATATCAGATTAATGATGTGAAAGGAAATAAGCTTCACATTGATTGTGCTAGCGGTACGGGTGAAACAGGTGATCATGGTGTCTATATTACTACTGCTAAACGCCTGTCTTATGAAACAGCTTATAAGAATTCTGTATCGAAAAGACCATTAACATTTTTGATAAATCAAGAGACAGTAGCAACTCCTCCAGCTACAACTAAAACATCAAATTCATCTACTGAATGGAATGATTTTACAAAGAAAATTTCTGGTGCTAAACAGATAGAGGCTTATTGGAATGAGACCAAAATTGCTACGTTTAGTCCACGTAACCCAAATGAAAGTGTAATACTAAAAGATTGCATGTCAAAGTTTGAAGAACTGTAGATATTGCTTATTTCAAAACGAATGCAGTGTGATGTACTGCACGTTTAGGTCAAAAACCTGCTGCGGTGACTGTGTCTGAAGCTGCACTTGCAAATGCTCAAGCGATTGAAAACTTGTTGCTTCAACAAGGTATCGTGGCAATTGCGAAAGTAAGTCTTGATGCTACTCAAGTGGCGTTGCTTCGTGAGACAGGTGTTGTTGTGATTACGACTGTTGCTGAAGGGACTGATGTCAGCTATGCAGATGAGTCTGCTGAAGCATTGGCTGAAAAGATTGTGGAATTGGTTCGTCTGTAATAGATTGAATCAATAAAAAAACCCGCTTATCGCGGGTTTTTTTATTGGGTGTGAATGTTCGGATTAAGACGCATCTTTATTCAGTCGTTTTTTAAATTTATTGACATAGCGTTTGAAAGGCCAAGTAAATTGCTTCACAAAACTATTAGGAATTTTATAGCCGACTGTTCCATACACACTGGCTAAATGCTTAGGCATGTATACTGTTTTAAAAATGACATCATACAACGGAATAAATGCCGCATAATTTTTATCAATAGCCGGTTTTTCAGAAGAATGGTGCCAATGATGAAACTCAGGTGTTGCAACCAGCCAACGTAGGTAAGGGAAGCGAAATCTGACATTCGAATGGATAAAAATGGCATGAAAGGAAATAAAGATTAAATAGGCGAAAACAGCAGATGTATGAAAACCGAGTAAGAAAATAGGTAAAGTGGCGATAAAGCGTGTCAGTACCACTTCAACGATATGTAATCGCGAAGATGCTAACCAATCCATATGTTCTGTGGAGTGATGGATGGCATGAAACCGCCATAAAAAATTTACTTCGTGCATGGCACGATGAAGCCAATAAGTTGTGAAGTCTACAACAATAATCAATTCTATAAACTGTAACCAAATCGGTTGAGATTGAACCACAGCGACAATCGGATTATTGGGAATATGTGTAATCCAATATTGGATAGGCATCACGGTTAAAAAAGAAAACAGTTGAATACCGATATGACTGAACATGAAATATTTCATATCAGTCAACCAACCCACACGCAGAATTTTCTGATCTTTATTCTTGGCGAAAAATCCTTCGAGCGGTATAAACACTAAGGCTAGAATAAGCAGTGTCAGTACAAAATAATCAATGCCTGCATAAAAAGGAAGATTCGGCAGTGTAGGCGCTTTAATCAGACCACAGCCTAAGATCGCGGCAATGATGGTAAAACATAAACCATAAAAGCCATATCTATTTTGTTTAATAATGGAGCTATAAGCTCCAAAGCCTGCACTGATTGCAATGGCAATCAATAAACTATAATAAAGTATATCGTGATGCTGATGATAAAATGGACGTAATTCAGGCGTGGTGAAGATGCTAGGAAACAAAAAACAGAGTGCAGCAAAAATTCCAAGTAGTCCTAAGGCGATTGAAATAAAAGCACTGATTTTACCTTGACCCTGATTTAATTCTAGATTTTCAAATTTTTCTCGAAGTTGATCTGTCATTATAATTTTTCTATAAATTTGTCATTGAGAATATTATTACATTTTATTTTATTGTGCGATTTAAATTATTTCAGCCCTTGTTTATAAACTGACCACTATCTTAGTGATTTTTAAGCAGTCGAGATTGATTGTTATATCCCAAATGCAGTGATTGAAAAGAGTAGAGAATATCATCATCGCAAGATAGGCTGGTAAGCGTACGTATAACTCAAACTTTTTAAATTCGCTTAGACATTGAATCTCAAGATAGATTCGGGTTTACTGCTGAAGAATATAAAAAAGGTACAATAACGATATGGGATATCATTCAATTTTCAACGCTCATGCCTTTCAAAACCAAGTCATCATCATCACTGGAGGTGGTTCAGGTATTGGTCGTTGTACCGCCCATGAATTGGCATCATTAGGCGCACAAGTCATTATCACAGGTCGTACATTAGAAAAACTCGATCAAGTCGTGGTTGAAATCCTTGAGGATGGTGGAAAAGCGCACGGCATCGCTTGCGATAACCGTGATGAAAACCAAGTTAAAGCCATGATCAGCGAAGTCATTGAAAAGTTCGGAAGACTGGATGGTTTAGTGAATAATGCAGGTGGACAGTTCCCATCACACTTAGAAAACATCTCTGCCAATGGCTTCGATGCTGTCATTAAAAACAATCTACACGCCACCTTCTACCTTATGCGTGAAGCCTATAACCAATGGATGGCGAATCATGGTGGAAGCATCGTAAACATGACTGCCGATATGTGGGGCGGTATGCCCAACATGGGACATTCAGGTGCTGCGCGAGCAGGAGTCGATAATCTGACCAAAACCGCTGCGGTGGAGTGGGGAAAATCAGGCGTTCGAGTCAATGCGGTTGCACCCGGGTGGATACTTTCCTCAGGGATGGACAGCTATACAGGCGAAATGGCAGAAAAAATCATTCCCAGCATGGCGCAACACGTACCACTGCAACGCATGGGCACGGAATCAGAAGTGTCTTCAGCCATCGTATATTTGCTTTCAGAAGCATCGAAATTCATTTCAGGTGTGACCATTCGCATCGATGGTGCAGCTTCATTGGGAACACGCATATTCCCATTATCCACGGCTCAAAACAATGAAGCCTATGACGGATTTCATCGATCATTTTTACCTGATGTGATTAAAAATTTGGACCATAACAAGAACTAAAGCAGCTATTTTCCAAGCATTGGCTTTGAATAAAAGTTATTTTGAACTTTTGCTGAATGACGTGCAAAATGATGAATATTCACATTGAGACATTTCCAAAAATGATGGGGAACTTCAGACATAAGTCAGACAAGACTTCAAACCTGAGATGAACTATGTTCAAATAAACTCAATACATGAATAGTGAACCAATAAGGAAATCGAATGTCACAGACGATGCAACAGATCATTATTACAGAACCGGGCGGTGTTGAAAAACTGGCTTATGAAACAGTGGAGATTCCAAGCCCTGCAAATAATGAAGTCCTTGTAAAAGTTCATGCCTTTGGTTTAAACCGCCCAGATATTTTGCAACGGCAAGGTTTATATCCAATGCCAAAAGGCGTAACGCCAGTGCCGGGCTTGGAAGTTTCAGGTGTAGTTGAAGCTGTAGGTGCAGACGTTAAAGCGTTTAAGGTTGGTGACAAAGTCTGTGGTCTGACCAATGGTGGTGGCTATGCAGAATATTGCGTGGTGCCTGAAAGCCAAACTTTATCCATTCCCGAAGGCGTGAGCTTTGTACAAGCAGCGGCGATTCCTGAAACGTTTTATACCGTTTGGGCGAATGTGTTCCAAATGGGACGAGCACAAGCAGGCGAGACGGTATTGATTCATGGCGGAACCAGTGGCATTGGTACGACAGCACTCATGCTATGTAATGCCTTAGGCATGCAAACATTTGCAACCGTGGGTTCAGATGAAAAAGTTCAAGCCATTTCTGATTTGACCACAGCGATTAACTATAAGACTCAAGACTTTGAGCAAGTGATCAATGAGGCAACGGATAATGCGGGTGTTGATATCATTCTAGATATCGTTGGGGCACCCTATTTGGCTCAAAACCTGAATTTGTTACGCCGTGATGGACGTTTGGTGTATATCGCATTCTTAGGCGGTGCAAAAGCCAAAGAAGTAAAGCTGGGTCAAATCATGATGAAGCGATTGACCATTACAGGTTCCACCATGCGTGCGCGTAATACTGCTGAAAAAGCTGAAATTACTAAAGGTTTACAAGAAGTGGTTGCACCACTTTGGGCGAAAGGTGAATGTTTACCGATGATCTATAAAACCTTTAAATTTGATCAAATCCAAGCAGCACATACGATCATGGATACAGGTGAGCATGTGGGCAAAGTAGTGGTCGAAGTGATCTAACATTATCGAATTAATTTAGATTTAAAAATTATCTAATTGGATGAAATAAAGGTGGGCTAAGGCTCACCTTTTTTATTGAATTTTAAAGACCCAAAGGCTGAATAAACGCTGAAATTGCTCAATACCTAGGATGAATTTTGCAACATGGAGGGGGTCGAGATCACAAAGCGGTCACGACCACTGGACTTCGCCTTGATCAAAGCGGTATTCGCCGCAGCAAAAATTGTTTCCCATTGATTGCTTTTAGCTGGTATACAACAATGCACCCCAATGCTAATGGTGACATTGAAAGTATGTCCATTTTTAAGAATGATATCGTGATGTCTAACCATTTCACATAAACGATTTGCCAAAACTTCTGCACCTTGAATCGTGGTGTTCGTCAACAGTAAAGCAAAGCCTTTTCCACTATATCGCGCCGCGATATCAGTGACCCGACATTGTAGCTGTAAGGTTTGAGCGACCATTTGAATCACTTGATCACCGACTAAATGTCCATGCTCATTGTTAATTTTTTGAAAATAATCAATATCGATTAACATAATGGTCAAGGGTGCAGTAGTATCACTATCTTGATGGATCAATTGCTTTAAACCATTCAGTAGCGCAGCACGATTAGGTAATTGAGTTAGATAATCGAGTTTTTCTTTGCCTTGCTCAAGCGCATATTGACGGTCTCGTGCCATCATGAAGAAACCAAAACCACTTAAAAAGATTTTCATAAATAGCAATACACACAGTGACCACATCGTGACCATTGTTGTCGCAGTTAAGCGAATGCTCAGATCAGGCATTGAAAAGGTTTGGGTGGTAATCAATAACAGTAAAATAGCAAATTGGATGCAAACTGAAGTAAGTACCAAGATCCAACCTGAACCCGGGGTGCGTGAACGCATTTGAATCAAGAGACGTAAACAGTAAATGATTTGTATGGCACAGATGATGGTATGAAATTCATTGAACTGGGCAATGCTATTGGGAATAAAAAGAAAAGCTAAGCCAGTCGTTACTAAAATCGGAAGAGAAACCGTAACAAGGTCACGTATTGGTCGATGACTTTGACGAAAGCGCTGAATGGATAAAATAGAGACGGATATCGCTAAACAAAACAGTAGTTTTGAAACCACCAAAAAAACCAGATGTTGAGCAATACTTTGCAGTAAAAATGCAGCATAAGCACAGCCATATAAGGCAGTACTGAGCACAGCAAAGGACAATCCCTGTTGCCAATACTGTCGCCCCATGAGCCATAAAATCCAACATACCAAGAAGGAAGATAGGCTGATCATACTAAAGACTGTTGAAAAGTCTGGGCTGAACATCGGCATTCGCGCATCCTTTCGTAGTTTGTTTTCAGATAGCAGTGCTCTGAATGAAACAAAATATTGATATTTTTCTACTACGTTTATTTGTGAATACTTGGATCGAATATGCAATAGCTGTGATATGTATCGCCAAAATGAAAGACTATGCGTTATTATAAGTGTATCTAAGTATCTGTATTTTATACTTTACTATGATATTAAACTTTCTGAAAGAGAAATATTAAGCTTCGTTCTTTGTGTGATATTTAGCCACAATCACTGAAAGTGTATGCGCGTCCAATTCAGTATTCTAATTGGGTATTTGAAATGAAGCTTTTCAAACTTAAGTCACTCAAATAGGAGCTATCAAGTTTAGTATTGCCAATTAAGTTATACGTTTGCAATTGATGGCTTCAGTCCATTCAGTGCATTGGCAACGCTCACATTCGGTTTTGATCGAATCGAGTTGAGTCACATAGCCACAATAAACACAGGCATAATACTTATGATTATCAACTTGCTTAGCCAGTTCACAGGCTTTGGGGAATAGGGGTAAACCATATTTCACCTGATCATCTGCATAGTACAAAATACTGAATTTACCATCCGACTCTAATAGCCCGACACGAACTTGTCCCAAATGTTCAACCGACTGCTGACGCATTTCCGCAAAGAATTCATCATGTGACATTTTGCCTTTTTGAATCTCTTCAATGACCAATTGACCATTTTCCACAATATAGGCAGATTTCCCTTCGAGTAGATCTTCGAAAGGTTGGTACTTCATCATTAACCATGTGGTGACTCGATATAAAATCACAATGGTCGACATAACCACCAATGCTTGGATTAAGGGCAGATCATCTGTAAACATCGGATCGCCTGCAATCGATCCCAAACACAAAATAATTGCCACTTCAAAGATCGAAAGCTGACGAACGCCACGTTTACCCGTTAGTCTGAGCACCACGATAATCATGATGTACATTAAAAAACAGCGAATCAGCAATTCGCCGACAAAGCCCCATGTTGTATCGAGTATGAGAATGTCTTGAAGATCCATATCTGACACCTTTTTTATTAGAATGAGATTTAGTTTATCGGGATCGTGATGCTGAGGTATTGCGAGAAATGTATGTTTTTGTTGGCTTAATTTTTTTTTGATAGCTCATATGCTATAGAACAATCTTCTTAAAAAAAGGCGAAATTTAAAGCTAGAAGTGAGAATAGGTTGAAATGTTGTTGAATCACGTCCATCTTCAATTGAATAAGCTCACTCAATAGAGAGGCAACCCATTGGCTTCGTATTAATCACTCACCATGCTCTTAAAAGTGTTCTGCGATGTGAGGGAATACGAAGTCCGCTATAATGTATTTCTGCTTTTGTTCTGATTGTATTAATGATGACTTTTGATCTAAAAACCACGGTTCAACCCAATGTTGAAGTGTCTCCACAGCACAAAAAGTTAAATCGTTTGATTGAAAGCATAGAACAGCAAAAACTATTGTTGGCTACATGGCAAAATGCCAAATCTGAGATTCAACAGTATGCAGGGCAGAAGTTAATGCCTGCGTATCATCAGTTGAATCAAGTACTCTATCAACAATTAGAGCAGTTATGGAATAGCCTAAGCAAATATAATTTCTCTCCAGCAGATCTGGCACAGTTGGATCAGAACATACAAGACTTGGCTTTATCCCTACAATCGAATCAGACCCTGTCAGAACATCAATCCGATCTGATTGAGCAGATTATTCAGTTTTATCAGCAAACAGCTGAACATGCAGACTTAAAACGATCAAAACAGACTAAACAGAATCAGCATATTAACAAGACAAGAGTTTCTGACGATGATCAAGTGCAAAGCGCTGAAAATATGGAGATGACTGATTCAGAGCAGGCAATGGATCAAAGTGAATCATGGGACTGGGAATATGATTTTGATCAGCAACGTGATCAGTATAGCCAAGCCCGTGAACAAGCGAAGCTTAAACGAAAACAAGATAAACAGGCTCAAGCTGAGAAAATGTCTGAGCAATCGTTGAAATCCGTGTATTTAAAAATAGCCTCGATTATTCACCCGGATCGTGAACAGGATGAAACGAAGAAAGTAGAAAGGACAAAGCTATTACAGCGTGCCAATGAAGCCTATGAACAGCAGGATTTATTTTATTTATTGAAATTACAATTAGAGGTTGAGCAACAGCGACTGAATAAAAAAGCCTTGAGTGGTGAGCAATTAAAGTTTTATCAAATGGCTTTAACGTCGCAAAGTTCTGAGCTTCAAAGTCAAATCAATGCCTTGATTGATGATTTAGTGTGGTCACCCAAGGCGAAAATTGCAGTGCAGAAGTCGAAAGGGCAACTGAATATTGCAGATTTGTATAAGCAGATTGATGCGGATGTGTCCGCTATTAAACAGCAGCTCAAAGTGGAAAAACAAAGACTGATGTATATGGGGAAAGAGAGTGGGTTGGAGATGTTATTGGAGCATGGGGCTTTGTGAGCTACAAAATGGTTGTACTTTTTAAGCCAATAGTTCATATGCATTCATCATGTTAAAATATTGGATGAAATCATATCGGTATTGAAGTAGGCTCATGAGTACTTTAGATTTAAGCGTGTACCAAGAAACAGAAAATTTATCTCCACAACAGAAGAAGTTTAATCGCTTGATTCAAAAAATTGAGAAATTACAAGCAGTGTTGATGGAGTGGCAACAAGCACAACAAAAAGTACAGCAGGATGCAAGTGCGGAACTCTTGCCCTTATATGGTAAATGGCATCAAGTTTTGTTTAGTCAATTAGAGATCCTTTGGCAATATAAAAATGCCCATAAATTTGCTAAAACCCATTTACAGCGTTTGGATGAAAAAATTTCAATTTTAGCGAGTCTGCTCCTCAATAATCCGAATCTATCTGAACAACAACATGATTTGACGGTCATTGTTGCTCAATATTATAAGCTTATAGAAGACGGCTCTCGTTTTGAGACAGTTACATCTAATGTAAACGATGATTTGAATCAAGCGCATGATACTGATGAGATGATGCAGACACAAGTCATGAAGGAAATTCTAGCAGATCAATTAGGAGTGACGGTCGATTGGCTTGACTTTGATTTAGATCTCGACAATCTTGAAGAGTTTATGCAAAAAGTGAAACAAAAACTTGATCGAGAAGAAGGGGATTTTATTCAAAATCAACTCAATGAAGATGAGCGTGAAGAGTATCAAAAGTTTGCTGAAAAAGAAAAAAAGAAAGCCTTAAAGAAGCAAGTACAGCTTGAAGAAGCAAAAAAAATGGCAGGGCAGTCATTAAAAACCATCTATTTAAAAATTGCCTCAGTGATTCATCCTGATCGTGAGCAAGATGAGCAAAAGCGGATTGAAAAAACAGAATTATTACAACAAGCCAATAGAGCGTTAGAGGAAAAAGATCTACTTGGTTTATTAAAGCTACGTGCTTATACAGAGCAAGACGATCAAAAACAGGCAGTTAAAGTTGCAAATGAGCATTTAAAATCTTATAACTTATTGCTAGAAGAGCAAATTGAACAATTACAATTTGAGATAGATGATATTGTTTATTCATTTGATTG
This sequence comes from Acinetobacter sp. CY73, assembly GCF_059515865.1. Lineage (NCBI taxonomy): Bacteria > Pseudomonadati > Pseudomonadota > Gammaproteobacteria > Moraxellales > Moraxellaceae > Acinetobacter > Acinetobacter sp. CY73. Next base: position 63,174 of record NZ_JCAKMZ010000021.1, read on the forward strand.
GGAAAGTTCTGGTTTTTATAAGCAAACCTTTAAACCGATTGATTTGACTAAAAAATATCAACGTGATTTGGCTGATATTCAGAATAAATTAGAAATAGATCAAAGGCTTTTAACTCAGTACCAAGATATTACGCTGTTAAAAATGCTCTTAAAAAGTAGAATGTTTAGTTGGTCATTTGTTTGATTTTAAAGTTTAATTTTTAGTATGAGCATCATAGATTTTATGGTGCTTTTTTAAAATCTCAATAAAAATAAAGTCATCATGATTAGAATGTGCAAATCCATGCGCCATACCGCCACCGATGCAGAAAACCTCATGTGGCAAATTCTTCGTGCCAAGCGATTTATGAATCTGAAATTACGTCGTCAGCATGTGATTGCACCTTACATTATAGATTTTTATTGTCATGAAATTGGTTTGGTGATTGAGTTGGATAGTGGTCAGCATGGAACGGAAGATGCTATTGAATATGATGCTGAACGCACCAAGTTTTTAGAGGCGTTGGGTTTAACGGTTGTGCGGTATTGGAATCATGCTGTGTTGGGGCGAACGGATGTGGTGTTGGAAGATTTGTGAAATATGTTTTTTGAATTGCGTAATATCTTTCCCTTGCGTACTCAGAATATATTCTGAGGATGCTCATCTCCTAAGAGGAGAGGGGATTTCCATTGAGTATCAAGTTATAGTGGAATTCATAAAGGTTGCTCCCTCTCTATAGGATGAGAAACATCGCTTCCCACGTGTGAGGGTTTTAAATAGTAAAAGTTAAAAGCAAAGGTTGATCTATACGGGGAAAAAGAGTGGGTTGGAGATGTTGTTGGAGCATCAAATTTTATAAATGATTTGAGTTTAAAAATGAAAAATACTGACGATCAGCAAAAATTAAGAAAAGTGGCTCTCCATGCTGTCTTATACCAAATACTTTCTATTATTATTCTTAGCGTATTCACGACGTTAGGTCACTCGTTTGATTTGCCTGTATTTATCTTGATTGGTTTTATGATTATTGTGTGTTACAGCGCCTATATTCTTAAAATTTTAATTATTGATGACAATTTATGCCCAAACTGTCATCAGCATTTTTTTAAGCGCGAAGGAAGCTTTAGCAATTTGGGATTTTCAATTTATACAAAGAAATGTACGAATTGTAAGTTTAAGATTTAGTATACGATATTATGTAAATGAAAATAGATCCCCAATTATTAGAATTTGCCAAATCCATGCGCCACACCGCCACCGACGCTGAAAGTCGTATGTGGCAAATTCTTCGTGCCAAGCGATTTATGAATTTAAAATTTCGTCGTCAGCATGTGATCAAACCTTATATTGTCGATTTTTACTGTCATGAAATTGGTTTAGTGATTGAGTTGGATGGCAGTCAGCATGGAACGGAAGATGCAATTGAATATGATGCTGAACGCACCAAGTTTTTAGAGGCTTTGGGCTTAACAGTTGTACGGTATTGGAATTATGATGTGTTGGGGCAGACTGATGTGGTGTTGGATCATTTATGGAATATATGCTTTGAACTGAAAGTAAATTGATAATGGAAGCTCCTTCTCCCTTCGGGAGAAGGCGGGGGATGAGGGTTTCTTAAATTAAAAATACCTCTCCCTAACCCTCTCCTAAAAGGAGAGGGAACTCCAATGTGAAACTCATACATGCACTAAATAAAATGACGCTCACTCTCCCTATGGAGGAGGGCTTGAGTGAAGGAAACTAAAAATTAAATTTTAAAAAATTGTCAAAGAAAAGCCGTGCATTGAGAGGCATCAAAGTTTCTTGATTTCCATTAAAATCTTTTAGAGATCTATTATGTATATAGATAAAAACTTTTAAAGTGTCCTTTTGAAAATCACTTAAATTAAGGTTTTCAGCAAATTCAGTGAATTCTGATGCAATTTCATTTTCATTAACAGAAAAGGAACTTTTTTTATCTGATAATATTGATGCTTGTATATAGGATATTTTGTATATTTCTCTAATGAAGCCAATAATAATATCTGCACATTGAACGAAGAATGATTCTTCTGAGTCAGTAAAATTTACATTTGCTCGATATATATTGATTGCATCACTTCGATATTTTTCATCATTAATATATTTTTTAATTACTTCATCAATATTAAACTCATTATCGAGCGTGATTTTTGAAGATTTAAACTTATGGATCTTAGTAAGATAAAAAACCGAAAAATCTTTAACTAAAAGATTTTTTTCATCTTCCTTTAAGAAAAATAAATCATTTTTTTCAATTATGTAAGATATATCGTCTTTATGAGTTAATTTAGAGTTATGCTTAATCCTATCTAAAAAAATTGATTTTATATCATGAATATTTGAGTTATCAATTTTTGGAAATTTTAGATGAAGCAATTCTTTAGTAATTTCTTCTTTATTTTCAATGAAAAAATTATAAAGTTCTGATTTTATTTCAGAAAAATAAAGATAAATTTGATAGTCTCTATTAAGTAGAGGAGAGGCAAATTTCTTGTTTGCTAATGACACTAGAATTTGGTCATCTATAAAGTCAATAAAATAAAAATAGCTAACATCTACTGTGTTGTAATGAATATTAATATTTTCTTTTTTAAGCCAGTGGAAAAATTGATTTAGCTTTTTACTTGATATAGCTAAAAATCCAATATGAGCTACAATAGAAAAAACACTAAGATTTAGGATCATGCCAAAAACATATTCTGTCGATTTACGCGAAAAAGTCATGCAGTTTTATAAAGAATCACAGCATAAATCCAAAACGTGTGAACTGTTTAATATTGCAAGAACCACCCTAGATGATTGGATTCTACTCGAACAGCAGACTGGTCAGCTCAAACAGCCTAAACCTCAAAATGCAGGACGCCCTTCGAGGATTCGAGATCTTCAAGCCTTTGAGCACTTCGTAAAAAATACACCTTTTACTCAGGCGAAAGATCTTGTCCCTTTGTTTGAACAACAATTCGGTTATACCGTTGGTTACCATGTCATTTTAAAAGCCCTTAATAAGATGGGATGGACGCGTAAAAAAAGAGTTTTCTTTACAGACAAGCCTGTAAATTAAGTCGTGCTGTATTTGAATGGTTCCTACCTCAATGGAAGAAACAATATGGCGAGGATCATATTCTTTATATTGATGAATCAGGCATCAATACCAATGAAATAGCAGAATATGGTTGGTCTCCAAGAGGCCAGCGATGTCATTCCTTAAG